>JBGPGB010000008.1:0-15276 GCA_041483595.1 Nitrosotalea sp. | reverse complement strand
TCCAAGTTACAGGGAGTACATACAGTTTATGAAATAACAGGACAGTATGATATTGCTACAATCATCAGGGCGCAGACAATTACTGATATTAATATATGCATCGACAACCTACGAAAGGTTCCTGGCGTATTTGATACAAATACTGTCATAATATTGCGTACAGTCACATAACGAATTTCGTTATAAATTTCTGATAATCGCCTAAAATCGTTTCAAAAACAACAGTAACAGACGGATTCTGTACGAATATGTTTATATTTGCAAAAACCTGAAAAAGATTGAAATGGACGATGCAAATTATTACGCATATAAGTATAATGAGATTGGTGTAAGACCAAAGAAGATTAGAATACTAGATAGTACTCTAAGAGAAGGGGAACAGCATCCTGGAGTTACTTTTTCAAACAAGCAAAGAATCCAGATTGCATGGATGTTGGATTATTTTGGAGTTGATCAAATCGAAATTTCACCTGTGGTATCACCTGATCACAAGGAAGCAACCAAGACAATCATCAAACAAGGGTTAAAGGCAGATATTGTTGCACATGTTCGCGCCTTAAAAGAAGATGTAGATGTTGCAATTGATTGTGATGCAACATGGATGGCAACTTATCTTGGTATTTCTGAAATACATATGAAAGACAAGCTGAGAATTACAAGAGAGGAAGCATTACGAAGGTCAGTTGAGACTGTAGAATATGCAAAATCACATGGTCTGAAGATGAGGTTTACAGTAGAAGACGGTTCAAGAGCAGATCCAGAATTTCTAATGCAAGTCTGCAAGGCGATCTCTGATGCAGGTGTCGATAGAATCAGTCTGCCAGATACTGTTGGAATAATGAGACCAAATGGAATGTACAACTTTGTGAAGTCAATTCGTGATGAAATAAAGACTCCACTTGATGTGCACTGCCACAACGATATTGGACTTGCTTTGGCAAATGCATTAGCAGGCTGTGATGGGGGAGCAGATCAAATTCATACAACAATTGATGGTATAGGAGAGAGGACTGGAATACCAGCACTTGCAGAAACAGCAGTTGCCCTGACATACCTATACAAATCTCCGAATAACTTTAGACTAGACATGCTAATGGATCTCTCAAGGTTAATCGACCAATATACCACCATCGTTCCGTATGATTCAAAGCCAATTGTAGGCTCTACAGCTTACAAGCATAAGGCTGGAACACACTTGGCGGCCATTTTGAGAAACCCTGCTGCCTACGAACCAATTGAACCCAAAGTAGTAGGAAACAGACGAAGAATTGTCTTTGGAGAACTTGCTGGAAAGAACGGTGCGGCATACTTGATGTCATTATTAGGGCTGGAACAAAATGAAGACCATGCAAAGGCAGTAGCAGCTGGCCTGAAGAACCTAAGAATGGGAGACTTGCTTGAGATACCTTTGGATGACAGACTTGAACGAAAGATAATTAATGACACAGAAGTAAAGGAAAAGGCAGGAAAATAATATGAAATGCCTAGAATGTGACGCAAACATCAACCCTCCAAATGACTCGATGGAAGGAGAGATAGTAACCTGCCCAGATTGTGGCACAAGTTTTGAGATTGTCAAGGGAGCCTCCGGCTTTGAGTTAAAACCAGCACAAACTGTTGGTGAGGACTGGGGCCAGTGAGTTCAGGTTTATCGATTCTCTACGATACCATCAGGTGGGAAGAAAAAGCACTCTTCGATGCTGCCAAAGAAAAAAGCATTGATGTAAAGATGGTAGATTGTAAGAGTCTGTCCATTAATTTAGATAAGAGTAAGGAAGACTATGGAATTGTCATTCAAAGATGTGTCAGTTACTATCGTAGTCTTCATTCCACTGCAGCTCTTGAAGGAAAAGGAGTCAATGTAATTAATTCTTTGAATACCAGCATCTTTGCAGGAAACAAATTATTTACTCATATGCTTTTGCTAAAAAAAGGAATACCAACTCCATTTAGTGCAGTAGCATTTTCACAAGAGGCTGCACTTGATCTTCTTGACAAAAGAGGATATCCAATGGTCATAAAACCAACGGTTGGAAGCTGGGGAAGAATGATTGCCATGCTAAAAGACAGAGAATCTGCTGATGCCATAATAGAAAGTAGAGAGAGCATGTATCCAATTTATCAGGTGTATTATTTGGAAGAATTTGTTAATAGACCACCACGCGATATTAGAGCTATAGTAGTAGGCGACAAGGTTGTTGCTGCAATTTATCGTTATTCGGGAGAAGCCCAGTGGAAGACCAACATGGCACTAGGCGGCAGAGCAGAGGAACTCAAAGTTACAAAAGAATTAGAAGATATTTGCATCAAAGCAAAAGAGGCTGTCCACGGACAGATTGTAGGAGTAGATCTCATGGAAAGTAAGGAAAACGGCCTTGTTGTTCACGAAGTTAATAATACAACGGAATACAAAAATACTGTCAGAGTTACTGGCGTAAATATACCAGCAATGATGATCGATTACGCAATGCAATTAGGAAAATAAGAATTGGACTCGTCAGTAACAAGTACACCAAGATATTCAGTAAAAGTACTAGAGAAGGCTCTAAGGCTCTATACACCTTCTCTTTCAGAAAAACCACTTGCAGAGTTTTTAGCGGACAAGTGTGATGATTTTGGGTTTGAAGATATACGGATAGATGATGTAGGAAATCTCATTGCTACCAAGGGTTCTGGTTATCCAAGAATAATGTTGTGTGGACACATGGATACTGTGCCAGGAAAGATAAAGGTAAGAAACGAGAACGGGTTCATTTATGGAAGAGGGGCATCTGATGCCAAGGCGCCGTTAATTTCAATGCTTCTTGCAGCAGCTTCTGTTCAAGGCAATAGCAATGGAACAATAACATTTGCAGCAGTAGTAGACGAAGAAGGAAATGCAACTGGGATTAAGAGCCTAGTAAAACAAAAGCCAGAGATAGATTACGCAATCTTTGGAGAGCCGAGTGGAATTAAAAATATTACAATTGCGTACAAGGGAAGAATTGCAATAAACTTGAGAGTAAATGTAGGTGACAGTGCTCATGCAAGTGCACCATGGCTTGCAAAGAATGCAATTGAAGAGTCATATGTATTTACAAGCGCACTAAAGAAATCACTAGAGGAAAATCAAGATAGCATTGCAAAGAGCATGATGCTTACTTCATCATTAACTGAAATCAAAGGAGGTACCAGCCACAACGTAACACCATTAGAATGTGATGCAATAATGGACATTAGAATTCCAGTAAACATGAATTGTAAAATGGTTGGAGAGAGAATTGCGACAACCGTTCAAGATATAGCAAAAAAACAAGGCGTCAATGCATTTTATTCGGTAATAGACGAGACAGAGCCATTTGAGGCACCACATAGTTCTCCACTTGTCAGAGCATTGACTTTGGGCATAATGGATATAGAAAAGGCAAGACCGCAATTAATTCGAAAGACAGGTACTGGAGATATGAACATTATAGGAAATTCGCTAAATATTCCAGTTGTCACTTATGGTCCAGGAGATCCTCATGCATCGCACACAATCGATGAGAGAGTATCAACAGATGAATTTCTAAGAAGTATTGAGGTCTTCAAGAGGATGTTATCCCATCTAAGAAGATTACATGAATTCAAAAAGCCTCCCCCTAAATCCTAAAACGAAACTCAAAATATAGAGTGATTGGAGTTTTGTTTCATGTTATGGTTTGTAGGACTTGGTATTTCAGGGCTTGAAGGGATTAGTGCAAATGCCATCCAAGTTTTAAAAAAGGCAGACATGACATACTTTGAGAATTTTACCAGTCCAATAGGAAGATCAGAGTTATTGAAGATAAAAAAACTTGTCAGAGGAAAGTTGACCATATCTCCAAGGTGGATGGTTGAAGATGGTAAGGCTATTTTGTTGCATGCCAAAAAGAAAAATGTAGTGCTACTTGCTTATGGGGATCCATATGTGGCAACAACCCACCTAGAATTGAGAACAAGAGCAGAGAAAGAAAAGATAAAGACAAAGACAATCCATGGAGTATCTGCTATTACGTCTTTAATTGGAGAATGCGGACTACACCATTACAAGATTGGAAGACCTATTACAATCATGAGGGAATTACCATCACTAAGTACCGTATACTATACAATTTATGAGAACATGTTGAAGGGAAGCCATAGTTTATTGATTTTAGAGTATGATAGCAGTTCAAATTTCTTTTTGGATCCAAAAGATGCATTGGCCAGTTTATTAAAGACAGAGGATGGGCAGAAAAGAAATGTAATTGACACTTCTACGTTTGCAATAGTTGCATCAAGGATTGGCTCAAAGAGTCAGGCAATAATCTCAGGAAAATTAGCCACACTTGTTAAAACAGACTTTGGCAAACCACCCCATACCATCATAATTCCTGGAAGGCTACATTTTACAGAACATGATGCAATCAAGATATTTTCCAAGTGTCTTGATGAACCGTTTGACAACTCATCAAAGGTTCAAAAGATATCAGATCAAATGCTTTCAAAATACATCCCAAAATCAAGAAGGGCACTTGAAGAAGTTGTAAAGATGTTCGGAGACGATAAGAGTCTAAGATCAGTAATAGAAAATGCCCAGCTTTACATAGATGATTCAGAAAAATTCCAAAAGGAAGGAAAGGAAGAACTTGCTGTTCTTAGTATTGGATATGCGGAAGGCTTGATGGATGCACTACGTCTCTCAAAAGGAATCGATCCCTGGGCATAGAGTTTATAGATAAATCAAATTGTAGTAGTTTCGCTTTAGTGATATATTTGGATGCATTTGACAAAGAGATAATCGGGGCCTTTTTTGTGGCTGCACTTTCAGGTGAGACCCCTATTGAAATTATACGAAAAAAACTTGCTATCAATCCAGGGTACATCGAAGAGAGAGTAGAGTACCTTACTGAAAACGGATTTATTGAAAATAACAAAAAGACACTCACTGATCTTGGAAGAAACTCCTTACGAGTAGTCCTAGCAGGAGGGGTTTTTGACATAATTCACCCTGGACATATTCATACTCTCAAGGCAGCAAAAGACCTTGGAAATATACTAGTTGTTGTAATTGCAACTGACAAGACAGCACAAAAAATGAAGAACCGAATTCCACTTCACAACATGGAGTTGCGCAGAGACTTGGTCAGATCACTTTCAATGGTAGACCTTGCTGTACTAGGATACGAAGGTGATATCTTCAAGTCAGTTGAACTTATCAGGCCAAATACCATAGCACTAGGATACGATCAAGTTCATCAAGAGAAGTTCATAATCGATGGTTGTAAAAAGATAGGAATTAGTGTATCCATTGCCAGATTACAATCTCCAATACCAGACATCAAGAGTTCTAAAATCGAAAATGAGTATGGCAAGTCAATTTATGGAATTTAACCCTGAATAGATTTCGTACTTATGGGAACTCGTATTGAGATCTTTGAGTTAGTAGAAAGTTTTGTTACTTTTTTGATATTCCATTCTGAAATTAATTCAATTATGGAATCATCATGATGAGTACGCTCCAAGAGAATCAATGCCGCATCGATGTTGTTAATTTTGGCAGGATAACATTTTACCCATCCATATGTTCGTTTTCCATCTGAGAAACCATCAACCATTATTGCAGGATATGCATCAAGTGAGCGCTTGGCCTCGATTGATTCTTTGTCTTTTAACTTTACATTTAGCGTACCAGGAAATGGAATATACCCAAGGTTTGTCTTGAATTGTTTTGTGTATCCCTTCATTGACATATAATATGCTCCTTCACCCATACCAGAGCTAATTGTTCCCTTGAATTCTAAATAGGCTGGAACTGATTCAAGACTAGATTTTAGCACAGAAAATATCTTCATCATCTCGGTGTGACCTTTGGCGGTTATTCTAACTGAAACCTTCTGACCACTTCGTAGTCTCTCTATGTAGCCATTTGCCTCAAGATCCACAAGATGCTTTGATGCAGCTTGTTGTGATTTATGAATACTTTTTCCAAGAGTAGATGTAGTTATCGATATGAAATTATAGCGCGCACCTTTGGTAAAAAGTTCTGCAAGAGTTAGAATATGTTGAATCTTTAGTTCTGGCATTAATTTTATGCAATACCAAGCTCTGTAAATGTTTTGAGTGTCATTCCATCAGTGGATTTTAGATTAGCCATTCTGTGACCAATTAGATACCCAATTCCAGCTTGTTTTGCAGAGTCAACTAGTCTTTGTGTGATAATTCCATCAAGTATCAAATACTTTATACCAGAACCTGGCATAAGTTTTCCTACAACCTCACTTACCGGCACCTTAAAGACTTGGTTTGTACCATCATCAAGTGCAATTGCTTCTAGAGATTCATTGAGTTGTGAATAGATCTTCTTTACCACATTAGCAATAGGTTCATCTTTTTGATCCTTGAGTGCTGGTTTTGCAGTTTCCTTTTTCATGTCCTCTGCAGTATCTCGCAGAATGTCTGCAATCTGTATAGGGGTCAGTTCTTCAACCTCTACACCATCAGGTGCTCTGTGCACTACATCTACGTTAACAAGAGATTTTAATTCTTTTAGTATGAATCCACCTGCTCTATCTCCGTCAAGGAATGCAACTACTTTAGATTTAGAATCACAAAGTGATTTTATAGATTCATCAATTCTTGCACCCTCTATTGCAAGCGCGTTATCAAAACCTGCTCTTAGTAGATTTATCACATCTGCTCTTCCTTCTACTAGAATTATCCAGGGTGAATCAAACACTCCGGAACCACATGCAAGCTTTTCTTTTCCAAATGCTGCAATCTTTCCAGCAGAACCAATATCAGATACGTCTTTGAGCATTTCTTCGCCTTCACTGATTGTCTTGGTAGACCATTTTTGGACGATATCCTTTGCCCTATCTACAATCTCTTTTTTCTTGGCGGTACGTACATCGTCAATTGCATCTAACTTGAATTCAGCTTGAAATGGACCTACTTTATCGATACTTTCGATTGCAGCCGCAATAAGTGCTGCCGTATTAATATCAGTGCTCATAGGAATCAAGGCATCTCCCTTTGTTTGTGTAGACGATGCCGTAGTATTGACTTCTATTCGTCCTACCTTCGACATCTTCTGGAGTTCATTTAGGTTCATTTCCGGGCCAAGCAGACCTTCTGTCTGACCGAAAATTGCACCTATGATATCGGCTTTTTCAACGAGTCCATCGACGTCGAAGCTGAGCTTAACGTGATACTTGACAATTCCTGTATATACCAAATCATTATCCTCTTAATTTTTGATCAATTATTTTTCTCAATGGTTCGATATAAGTGCTTATTCCTTTTTGCCGTATGTTAGTTATCAATTGCATACATGAATAGATCTTCTACATTCTTGACCTTTCCCTTGGTGACGATGGTTAGTTCTTTTCTAAAGGATAGATCGATTGTCATCCTGTGTTGGAGCTGAGCAATTATTCTCTTCGTAAGATATCTTCCATTTCTGTCAGAGTCTAGCAATAGTATCAAGTTATTGTACTTGGGCATACTGTCTGCAAATTTTATTAGACCCTTGAAGCTGTGAAACTGACATATCCTTCCAGAACATCCTAGTTTTTTCAAGGCATCCTCATCGCGTTTTCCTTCTACAACTATGATGCTGTTATGTCTAGAGTTAATAGACTTGACAAAGTCTTTTACTCTAGAGATCTCCTGCAATTCATGATTCACAAACTTATTTACATACTAGACTATTAAGCAATTTTCAGATCAGATGTCAGAATTTCTAATAATTCAAAATACAGAGATTGAGGGAATTGGAGTTTTAGGAAACCTGCTCAAAGCAGATGGATTCAATACAAGAACAGTTCTTGCAAAAAATGAAAAAATTCCCAATATGAAATCAGATGCAATAATAATTCTCGGCGCATCAGAGAGTGCAAATGATGATCTCTCATATCTAAAAAATGAGCTAGAATTGATTCGTGATGCTGTGAGAAAAGAGATTCCAGTACTTGGAATTTGTCTTGGGTCTCAGCTTATTGCAAAAGCGTTTGGAGCCAGAGTATACAAGGGATCTAAAAAAGAGATTGGATTTTACAATGACATAGAATTTGATAATACTACCCAGTCCAGGATATTCAATGGAATGAAGAGCCCCGCTCTAGTTTTTCACTGGCATGGTGATACGTTTGATCTACCAAAAAATGCCATCAGACTTGCACATTCAAAGGATTATGAGAATCAGGCTATAAAGATAGGCAGTGCGGTAGGGGTACAATTCCATCTTGAAGTAGACGAGCCAACCATCAAATTATGGCTAGAAAAATCAAAAGAGGAATTCAGTAAGGTACAATACATCGATCCCAATTTGATTGAGAAACAGATACCTCTGAACATTGGAACAGTTATGAACAATTTGGGGGTGTTTTACCAAAATTTCAAGTCAGAATTCAATCTCTGACAAAAGTTTAATATAAAACAATTAGACTTTCGGATCTAGTTATGATACAAAAAATAATTCAGATCCCATCATTGCGATCTGAAAATAAAGAGGAGAGATCCTTTTGAACCCAGTAACCAAGATTTTTGAAGAAACATATACAACAGATCATAAGGTAATCACAGAAGATCTGTCAAAATCAGTATTGAAGAAATACGGGATCAAAGTTCCAGGTTATGCGCTTGTAACCAATGTAAAAGATGCTACCAAAGCCGCAAAGAGATTAGGTTTTCCCTTGGTTATGAAAGTAGTTTCACCACAAATACTTCACAAAACAGATGTTGGAGGAGTAAAAGTTGGACTGCAAAATGAGAAAGAAGTTAAGAAAGCATTTCTTGAGATGTTTCCAAGACTCTCAAAGAAAAAGGGAGTCCATGTAAAAGGAATCTTACTTGAAAAAATGGTCCCACAAGGAGTTGAACTTATCGTAGGACTCCAGAACGATCCACAATTTGGTCCAGTAATAATGGTAGGACTTGGTGGCGTCTTGACTGAAATATTCAAAGATGTTGCATTTAGAATGCTACCAATTACAATCGATGATGCAAAATCAATGCTTACGGAATTGAAGGGTGCAAAGATTCTACAGGGCTATAGAGGTAGCAAACCAATTGACTTGAGTATGCTTGCAAAAGCACTTGTTCAAATTGGAAAAATTGGAGTAGACAATGCAAACTACTTTGATAGTGTTGATTTCAACCCAATCGTAGTTTATCCAAAGTCTTACTTTGTAGTTGATGCAAAAATAATCTTAAGAAAAGAGATAAAGAAGGATGCAATCTCAACTGCAAAACCAAACATCGAATTTATGGAGACATTCTTTACTCCACAATCAGTTGCATTGGTAGGTGCATCTGCTACTCCAGGTAAAATAGGAAACTCCGTCCTCGATAGCATTGCAAAACATGATTACAAGGGAAAAGTATTTCCAATCAATCCAAAGGCAGAAGAGATTTTGGGATTAAAATGCTATCCCTCACTTGAAGCAGTGCCAGAAAAAATTGATCTTGTCGTAATATGTGTTGACTTGTCAGTTACACCCCCAGTTCTTGAGTCATGTGCCAAGAAAGGAATTCACAATGTCGTAATTGTATCAGGTGGTGGAAAAGAACTTGGAGGCGAGAGAGCAGACTTTGAGTCAGAAATCAAGAAACTTTCCGAACAGCACAAAATAAGAATAATTGGCCCAAACTGCATTGGCATGTTTAATGCAGCAAACAGGCTAGACTGTGCATTTCAAGGCCAAGAGAGAATGATTCGTGCAAAACTTGGACCAGTTGCATTGCTATCACAGAGTGGGACGATGGGAATCAGTTTCCTAGAGACCGCAGACTCGTTTGGATTATCAAAAATGGTAAGCTATGGCAATAGATCAGATGTCGATGAAGCGGATATGATCTGGTACTTGGCAAACGATCCTCAAACCAAAGTAATTGCATTATATGTTGAAGGATTTGGCGATGGAAGAAAGTTCGTCGAGACTGCAAAACGCGTAATGAAGGAAAAACAAAAACCAATCCTGATCTGGAAGAGTGGACGAACTGCACTGGGAGCTAAACAAGCAGCTTCACATACAGGTTCACTTGGAGGCTCTAATGCAATCATCCAGGGAGCGTTCAAACAAGCAGGAATAGTTTCAGTAGAAAGTTATCAAGAACTTGCTTCAGCTGCCAAAGCATTAGGATGGCAACCAGCAGCTAAAGGTCCAAGAGTTGCTCTTGTTAGCAACGGTGCAGGACCAATGATTGGTGCAATAGACCAGTTTGACAAATATGGACTAGAACTCGGTAAAGTAACAGAAGCAACACTCAAAGAGATGAAGGAACACTATCCTCCAACATATGTTATCGGAAATGGCAATCCTGCAGATGTTACTGGAGGAGCAAATGCTGATGATTATAGATACGCAATCCAAAAATTCATGGACGATCCAAACATCGACATTGTAATGCCATGGTTTGTCTTCCAGGATGATCCACTCGAAGAGATAATAATTGATTATCTAGGAGAATTCTCAAAGCAGGGAAAGAAACCATTACTTGTTGGTGGAAACGGTGGTCCTTACACGATCAAAGTCTCTGGACTAATTGAGAAGCATAATGTTCCAGTGTACGATGACATCCGAAACTGGGTTGCGGCAGCATCTGCTTTACACCAGTGGGGAAAACACAGACCCAATAAGGTTTAATTTCCTCAGAGTTTGGAGTTTAGGTATGTCTCTAGTTAATGTCTCAAAATCAGAAGGGATCTGTACAATCAAGATAAACAGACCTGACAAGCTCAACGCCATGAACATGGATGTTGCAAATGATATCATCAAAGTATTCAAGGAAATTGAAAATGATGATTCCTTAAAAGTAGTGGTCCTAACAGGCGAAGGTGACAAGGCATTTTCTGCAGGTGCAGACATTGCATACATGTCAACAATTACACCAATTGAATCTGAGACATATGCCAAACTTGGTCATCTTCTAACTTATACTGTAGAAAATTGTAGCAAACCAACAATTGCAGCAATCAATGGATTTGCATTGGGTGGTGGATGTGAGCTTGCACTTGCATGCGACATCAGAGTAGCTGCCGATACAGCAAGAATTGGACAACCCGAAGTAACAATTGGCGTTTGTCCAGGCTGGGGTGGAACACAAAGATTGCAGAGAATAATTGGAATTTCTCAGGCAAAAGATTTGATCTTTACTGGAAGATTGGCAAAAGCAGATGAGGCAAAAGAGATGGGTCTGGTAAATAAGGTAGTAGAACTTTCAAAATTAATGGAAGAGACTATGAATATTGCAAAGATGATTGCTCAAAATTCTGCAATGGCAGTAAGAATGTCAAAGATTGCAATCAACAAGGGAAGAAATTCGGACATTGATACAGGCCTTGCTCTAGAACTATATACGTGGGGTCTATGCTTTACCCATCCGGACAGATCTGAAAGAATGACCGCCTTCGTAAACAAGTCAAAAAAGTAAGCTCGACCTAATCTTTGATTCCTATTATGTCCAGTAGGAAAAGATTATTATAATTTAAAGGACAAGCTACGTTCAATGAGTAACACACAGACTACTAAACTGGTCACAATTACACCAAAAGCTGCAGAAAAGGTAACAGCTTTCATGGCAGAAGAAGCTGAAAAGCCACAATTTCTACGAGTATACGTACAAGGTGGAGGATGCTCAGGATTGTCCTACGGAATGGGATTTGAAAAAGCAGCTGAAGAAGATGATCTTGTAATCGAAGAGAATGGTGTAAAGATGGTAATTGACAGTTACAGCGCTGACTATCTCAAGGGTGCAAACATTGACTACATTGAGAGCCTAATGGGTGCTGGATTTAAAATCAACAATCCAAACGTAACCAAGTCTTGCTCCTGTGGCAGTTCATTTAGCACATCCTAGATTCCGAAATTTCTTTAATTTTTATTTTCTAGAAGGTTAGTGTAAACAATGATTTATCAGATATTTTTCGTTATAAAAATTTTAGACGACTATTAAAGTCATCGTAGTCAGAACATTTGGAACTTTTCTGACAAGTTTTGTTATTATCTGTTCAAGTTTGATGGAGTTCTCAGCTTCAATCTCAATCATAATATCATAAAGCCCCAAGACTCCAGTAACTTGTGAAACACCCTGGATTTCCATAAGAGATCTAATGACTTGATTCTCTTTTCCAATCTCACAATGAATTGCTACAAAGGCCTTGGTCATGTTATTTCATGGCAAACAGGTTGTATAGGTATTTCTATGGCCAGAGGCCTCTTGCCTCAAATGCTTCTAGTACTCTACCAACTGCGAGGACCATGCTAGCTTTTCTCATATCTACACCATGTTTCTTTGAGAGGGCATATGTGTCATTAAAACCACGAACGATGTGTTGTTCCATCTTACCTGCAACTTCATCAAATGACCAGTAATATCTTTGTAAGTTTTGTACCCATTCGAGATATGAGATACACACACCACCAGAATTTGCCAATATATCTGGGATAACCATAATTTTTTTCTTGAATAAAATATCATCTGCTTCTGGAGTAGTTGGACCGTTTGCCGCCTCTGCAATTATCTTACAGCGAATATTTCTTGCAATTTGTGGAACGATTTGGTTCTCAAGTGCTGCTGGTACTAGAACATCACAGGGAGTAGTAAGAAGTTCTTCTGTTGAAACCTTTTTACTTCCAGGATAACCAACAACACTTCCATGTTCATTTTTGTAGGCTAGGACTTTCTTTGAGTCCATTCCCCTTGTATTAATTATAGAACCTTTAGAGTCGCTTACTCCGATTATAGTTGCACCCAATTTTTCCATATATTCTGCTGAAAATGTTCCAGCATTGCCATAACCTTGGATAACAACTTTCGAACCTTTGAGCTTTAATCCAATTTTCTTTGCACCTTCTCTTACACAATAAGCAACACCAAGACCAGTTGCTACGTTTCTTGCAAGAGAACCTCCTACTGAGAGTGGTTTTCCAGTAATAACCGCTGGTTCTCCCTGTCCATGCATTACACTATAAACATCCATTATCTGTGCCATCTCTTTTCCAGTGGTATACACATCGGGGGCTGGTACATCTTTGCCAGGTCCAATTATCTCAGATATTGCATAAGCATATCTTCGTGTCATTCGCTCTTTTTCTCCTGCTGAAAGTCTTTTCGGATCACAAATTATTCCACCCTTGCCCCCTCCAAACGGAACATCAACAATTGCACATTTCCAAGTCATCCACATTGAAAGTGCTTTTACCTCCTCAATTGTAACGCCAGGATGATATCTTATTCCTCCCTTGTGTGGACCTCTAAAGTCATTATGTTGTGATCTATATCCGGTAAATACCTTGATTCTACCATCGTCCATCCTTACGGGTAGCGAAACTGTTAGAATTTTTTTTGGGTTTGCAAGCATCTCGTGAATACCAGAATCAAGTTTCAAAATTTTTGCTGCGTCTGCAAGTTGCTTGAGAGCATTCTGCCAAGGATCGATTTTAGTCAATCTTTATCGTTATGTCTCACGCTATATTGTATTTAAATTTGTTGAAGTTTTAGATTATTGTTTAGATGAAGTATCTGATTTTGTAGTTCCGCCAAGCTTAGAGTTTATCAGATCACGTAAATCATCATCTGTCCTGCCTTCGATGTTGACTCCTAAGGACTTGGCAAGTGTCTCAAGTTTTTGTCTCTCCGACATGACTGGTCCTGAAACATTGACATTAAACTCACCTTTAGCTTTTTCAATTTCGTTTTGAACCATGTTTTTTGTCTTGTCATATTGAGCCATCACTTTTGCAATCTTTCTTGTTACATCAGGCAGTCTTTTTGTTCCAAGCAACAATACCAATACCACTATAGCAATCATTATCCAATCATTACCTATGATATTAAGTGAAAAGTTGGACATGGGGTAATTGGACTTGTTTCTGAAATTAAAGCTTTAGGCAAGTACAACTTCTTTTTTCTTAAGGAATACAAATCCCAAGACAAATAGTCCCGCGATAGATAGAACAAGATAAGGAATTGAACTCCCAAAGAAATTGGCAATTATACCTATGATTAGAGGGCCAAACGCCCACCCTATACCAAAAGTTGCCTCATATGCACCAATCAATGCACCTACGTTTCCTTTTGTCTTTCTCATTATGATTTCAAATGTTAGTGGGAAATACACACTAAATCCAAATCCAAGGATGAGTACTGCGATGCTAAACTCTAGCATGGAATGAGAATAGAATATCATTAGCATACCAGAAGATATTGATAAAATTACAAGTAGTAAACTCGTAAGAAATTTTTTCATAAGAAAGTTAGACGCCAGCAATGAAACAAGACGAGAGATTCCAAAGACAAAGAAAAGTAGTTCAATGTTTGACTCTGAGATTGATTTTTCGCTCATATATGCAGGAAGTATAGCCAAAAAGACACCAAAGCTCACACTACAAAATAAAAGAATTGCAATTACTGTTGGAAATTTTACTAAATGTTTTGCAGATGTGATTGACATAATCTTGTCGTGATTTATCTTGTCATTCTTTGATAATACCAGTGAAGAAACCAGCGAGGTTGCAATTGCAAACGCAGCAATCTGAAAAATTATCCTATATGAAACATCAAAGTGTTCAAGCAAAAATGAACCAGCCAAAGGTCCCAACATAAGACCTACGATAAAAAAGGCCATGAATCTAGATATTGCTTTTACACGATTCTGGGGATTGGTAGATTGTGAGATAATTGATTCGCAGGGAGGCCAGAAAAAGGAATGTGCAACTCCAACTAGAATCCTATAGATGATAACTTGTGGGATAGAGTCTGCAATAGATAGCAAGTAGATCGACAAGGTATCAATTACTAGTCCCAGAGAAAGAAGAAGGCCTTTGTTGAATCTGTCAAGTAACAATCCTACAAAGAGAGGGATAAACATGTAAGGTATGAAATTTGAAAATCCGATCAATCCAAGGTCAAAGTATGACGCGCCTAGATCTTTTGAAAATAATGGAACTATTGGATTATGCATTCCATATGAAAATCCAACGATTAATGCAATGACGTAAACAAGAACTACTTTTTTGTTCATCTCACTTGAATGCTGCAACCATAATCGCTCCCCCAAGCATTCCCTTTTCAAATTCTACTCTTGAGAATCTTTCAAGGAGAAGCGATTCTAGTATCTTATTCTGTGGCCAGAGCCTGTATGTACCATAAAGGGTGGCAAATTTGAGGCCTAGCTTTCCTCCACCAATGACTGCAAGTATAGGAAGTATCGCTCTGAGGTAAAATGATACCCCCGCTCTAATTATTGGATTATCAGGTTTTCCAAGATATACTATGACAAATCTTCCAAAT
>JBGPGB010000007.1:0-15809 GCA_041483595.1 Nitrosotalea sp. | reverse complement strand
GATATATTAATACGTGAGTTTACAATTGAAAAAAATTTTATTTGCAATAGTTTGATATACTGATTTGATCAAATGTCAGTGTAAGAAATGATGTCGTGTAACTCCAAAATCAGCGCAAGTAAAAAAATTGCAATATTGGCAATATTCTCTGTTGCTTCAATTGCTGTAACATATTTTGCATTTACCATGCATAATCCTGCATTATCTATTGCTGCTCCTGTACTACTTGCATTTGTTCCATGTCTTGTAATGTGCGGAGTTGTAGGTGGATCTATGTTACTAGTTCCTAGATTGTCAAAGAATAAAAAACAACCGTCCTGTAACTGCGGATTGCATCACTCTACAAAACAAGAAGAAACAGAAAAAGTATCTAAAAACTGATACTGAAATTATCGTATAATGTCCAGATCCAAGAATATTGTTTTTGTTACCAGTCCATCACTTGCACTAATGCCCATAGTATAATTTCCAGGCTTTGCACCATTATTTTTCAATACGAGTTGAGTTGATACTGGCTGATCCATTTTTGATAAATCAAATGAATTTCCAGTAAAGTTGGCAGTTATTTTGTCAAATCCTCCATCTGTCATCATTGAGCTGGATGTCTTGAGAAAGACCGTCTTCTGACCTTCTGTGCTTGACGTGACGTCATTGTTTCTTAATACTTTGACGTTGATTGTTGCTGTTTGAAGAGTATTGTTACCAGAAAATACAACTTTTACAAGATCAGAATGTATGTCAAATGCCAAAGGTTTCACACGGTCTACTACTCCTACTTTATCAGCATCCCACTGTGAGAACCAAAATTTGTTGGGATCCTTTGGATCAAGTGACAAATTCAATGTGAATACCGCTGAATAGTAGTCATTCTGTGCTGCTATGTTTTGCTGTGATACTGGATTATTCAACATGTATGGAGATAGTTCTGGCGGTTGGTTGTTTGGTATGTCAAATTCAGTGAGGGTGTGATCTGTTGTATTAAGAAATGCTATCCTGTTTCCCTGATGTTCGTTAAACCAAATGCCTTTGTGATCTAGACTTTCTCGCATCCAAAATGGTAAAGTTGGAATTGGATGAATTGCTTGAGCAGTTGAAAATCTCTTCCAGCTGTTTGATTGTAAATCATATTCTGAAATTGTACTAGGCACATGCTCGGTTACCCAAACCGTTTCATTATCTGTAACCAGAACATCAGTAGGTGAGGAAAATCTAATTTTATCAGACGGAGGTATCTCTAGTGTTTTTATTATATTTACTACAAAACCATTGTTATTTCTGAGCACATCAAATTTTACTATTTTTCCTGTACCCAATTCTGCAATCCATACCGAACCATCTTTGAGAAATAAACCGCTGGGGGTGGTATTGCTTCCTAGTGGAAATTCGATTATTTTGTAAGAAAACCCTGTTTTGTTTTCAATCTTTTGAATTACACCAATGGTATTTCCAGTAAGAGTAGTAAACCAAATGTTACCTGTGGCATCTTCGACTTTCATCTGAAAGGGTGGATAACTCGTATGTAAGAGTTCAAATTTTTCTGTATGAGGATCAAATCTCCAAAGAGGATTTGAACCAAATTGTGAAAACCAAATATTTCTATCCTTGTCTTCCACCATGGACCAAACCATTGTACTACCATGTTTTTCTTCAGGTATTTTATATCCAGTCAAATTTCCATCATTAGGATCTAATCTAAACAATGCATGTGAAGATGATCCAGACATCCAAACCAACCCATTACTATCTACTAGAATTCCATTGGGTCCAGTTCCATTGGGAAGTGAGTATGTTGTTACGTATTTACTTTTGAATATAAAATCTGGAATATTTTTTGAAATGGTGTTATTTTGAATAGTAATAGTTAATTCATTACTTGGTTTTTCTTCAATGGTTTTTTTATTTTCTGTAGTTTGAGTTTCAGAATAATTAAATAAAATAATAACAACTGCCATTAAAATAATGGGAATCACTATTACAGTGATTTTTTTAAAAATCAATTTTATTTTTCTACGGGATTGCCAATCATGTTACCCCATTCTGTCCATGAACCATCATAATTTCTAACTTGAGTGTATCCTAGAAGATATTTGAGTACAAACCATGTATGTGATGACCTCTCGCCTATTCTGCAATAGCATATGACATCCTTGTCAGGTGTTATGCCTTTTGATTCATAGTTTTGCTTTAACTCGCTTACCGACTTGAAAGTTCCATCAGCATCATTGACAGCAGTAGCCCACGGTATGTTGTTTGCCTTTGGAATGTGTCCTCCTCTTTGGGCATGTTCCATAGGATATTCTGGTGGTGCAGTTATCTCACCAGTGAACTCCTTTGGTGATCTTACGTCTACAAGTACAGTATCATTTCTTTCCAATGCTCTTCTGACATCAAAGAAATACGCGCGAAGTCCTTCATCCGGAGGTTGTGATGCATACTTTGTTGGGATGATTTGAGGTTCGTCCTTGGTATATGGTCTTTTTTCAAGTTCCCATTTTTTTCTGCTCCCGTTCATTATTCTGACATTTTTGTGCCCATAATACTTGAAGATCCAAAATACAAACGCGGCAAACCAGTTGTTAAAGTCTCCATACAAGACAACTTCAGATTCTGGCGTTATTCCATTTCTTGCCATAAGTTCCTCAAACTGGGATTTACTTATGATGTCACGCCTTACAGGATCATTGATGTCTCTTTTCCACCAAATTAGACTTGCTCCAGATATGTGACCCTCTCTATATGCATTTTCTGGATCATAATCAACTTCAACAAGTCTTGTTGTTTTTCCTGAAATATTTTTAAAAACAGATTCGGTATCAATTAAAACATCCGGGTTTGCATAACTCATCTTCTGTCAAGAGTACTATAAACCAGATATGTATAACTCTAGTACTTTACAAATGAAAACATCATTATATAAAAAAATCGTAATGGAAAATAACTAGACCTTGAACTTTGTAGGATCTTTTTCGAATCTTGACTTGCAGTGGGGGCAGCAAAAATAAAATTCTTTTCCATTCATCCGGGATTTTACGTTAGATGTTTTCTCATCCACTTCCATTCCGCATACTGGATCTTTTACCAATTATCTTTCAACCTTGTCATCTTTATTGCAAGAGCTGAGATTTAAGATTAGTATTTTACATTTGTAAACTATCCATCATAAATATCTCAGAAAATTAACTACCTTGAAGAGATTAATAGCGATGACAAATAATGATCAAAACCCAAAAAACAAATTTGGAATATCAAATAAACAAACCAAAAAAATTGTTATTGCAGGCATACTGGTAGTATTGGTAATAGGCATTAGTTTGGTCATGACTACTCCTGGTTCAACTACTTACAAGATACCTAGTTCAGTTTCCATACAGCATGATTCCATGGGGATGATGCACATACACCCACAATTATCCTTGATAATAGATGGAAAGCCTACTGCAATACCTGCAAACATTGGCATAGACTCGCACCTGTGGAATACTCATACACTTGACTCCTATGGGATGACTGGCATGGCACCACTTCATACTCATACTGCAGATGGAGTAATTCATGTTGAATCATACAAAGATCAAGACTATACCCTGGGCCAATTTCTCGACATTTGGGGAATACCTCTTGATAACTATAATGTCAAAGTTTCAGTAGATGGTAACCCTATCTCTGATTATAGAAATCATGTATTCCAAGATGGGGAAAAAATAGTCATGAATCTTACAACAAAATAGCTTTTCAATTGTAAACTATGGTAAATTAATATCAGTAGAACTTTTCTTTTCTGAGAGGAAAGTTGGAATCCAGTCAGAAGGTGTCACGAGCTAGCAAGGTACTGTTAATAGTTGGTTTTGTTGCAATAGCCGTTTCATTTCTTGCCTATTGGAAAAATAACAATCTGATAGTAACCCCAACTGCAATGCCTGCGTTACAAAGACTGGCCGTGTCTACATACATTGTTCTTTTTATGTCATTTGGTGCAATAGGTTTAGGGCTGTACAGATTTTATAAAGCAAAGACATTATCTACTGATGATTCCATTGCGACAATAATTTCAAATGCCATAAATAATAAAAGATCAAAACAAATCCTTCTTGTAAGTGCCATCGGATATGCAATCTTCTTTGGATTTACTTCAGGAATAATTCTTTACAAGCCAGACATTAATGCTACTGATTTTGGTTTTCCCAAGCCTCCGTATGCAGAAATATCTCCCTGCTGTAACGTACCTGGCTACATGCCTATGATATTGATTTTCTTCACAGAGCACACGGGCTTGCAAATAATTCCATTAAATCTCGTTCTATTGGTTACAGTCTCTTTTTTGGTGGGTCTAAATTTTGCCCTTGCCTCAGCAACATATTCTATTGCAAGAAAAAGCAGCAAGATGGGTAGCATAGGAGCAGTAACTGGTCTCTTTGTAGGATGTCCTACATGTGCAGGTACTGCATTTATGTTACTGTTTGGCCTTGGAGCAAGTGCTAGTACTACTGCCACCACAATATTTCTGACTACCCATGAAATTCAACTCCAAACCATATTCATTGCCGTATCTATTCCAATTTTACTTGTAACGCCATTGATTATGGCAAGAAACATCAGGAGAGTAAATCTCAAAAATTGTACGTTTGACTCTGAACAATAGATTTACTCTTACCGTCTTGTTTTTACATTTGTAAACATATTCTCTCAAATATCTCAAAACTATATTCTTGATTGTATGGTAACAAGAAAAACTTGGGTAATGGCTGCAGTTGCGATAGGTGCAGCAGTAATAATATTTGGATTATTTTCAAATACCGTATTTGGATTAGGGTGTTCTCCTTTTTCGATGATAAACGGATGGAAAAACTTGTCTCTAAACTCCATGATGGAAAGTGGCGGAATGATGTCTAGTATGATGAGTGATTCTCCAAAAGATGTCATAATAAAGATAGTTTCAAGCCAACAGGTATCGGCAGGACAAAATTCTCAGGTCACATTATTGGTTCTTGATAGAAATACTGGACAGCCAATGACAGGTGCACAGATAAGCCTAGGATTAGAAGAGGGAGCCCCGATGAGTACCATGAACATGATTGGTTCAATGTTTGATGCAAAAGAATTAGGAGAAGGCAAGTATGTTGCTAAATTTACTGTGAACAAACCTGGATATTATACTCTGCATGTACATGTCATACCATCTGGCAAGTCAATGAGTTCTATGATGCGTAACCACATGGATGTAGGAATAGTAGCAAAATAAATTTGCAATATCCTTAGATCTTTAACAATTTTGAAACTTTGTAATTGTAGTTGGACAAATGTGCAAAGCCCATGATGGCGGCTCCCGTTATCTGCAGACTAATGGAATAGTACCAATACATTCCAATGAACATTATAGCTATGCCTGCAACTGCCAGGGGGATCAACATTATTTTTCCACTGAACCAAATCCCCAAGAGCATTGATGCCGATGAGGCTACTAGTAATGCATCTCCCCATTGACTGCTAAAAAATGCCAAAACGACATTGTTATTTTTTTGGCTATTCGTGTCCATAGAATCCATGCTTTGCATGCTAGAATCTTTTGAAAATGCCGCTGCAAAAGAGCCTCCCATGCTTATGATCATAAGGATGGTACACAGGCTTATTCTAAATACTCCTGCACAGCAAATGGCCTTGGTTCTAGAGTCATTCATTTAGGCTTGGTTTTGTTTAGCCATTCTATAAATTCTCTCTCTGTTTTACAGAATGTGGAATCTTCAAAAGTGATCAAGAGGACAAATTAGATGAGATTTAATTCAACATTGTTTACTTAGATGAACTAACTAGGACTAAAGGAATACAAAGATCTAATTAAAAAATAGTTAAAAATACGATATGCCTGTTTGATGATTTATTTGCCTTCGTCACTATCTCCAAAACCTATTGCTGCTGCAAACCCGCGCCAATAACGCCTGACAAATCCATAGCCAATGACAGCCAATGAAAGCAGTAACACCAGTGTAGCAATCTTGCTGTAATCATAGATATCCTGAGGCGCCAAGTTGTTCACGTCAAAAGTCTGCGATGCCTTGCCACCCCAAATGTTGTATGCATCAACTGTAGAATTTTTGTTCCTGTCAGGTAGCATGACAGTGCATCCCTTTGTGCAAGTAATGTTTTGCATCTTTCCATCTACTATAACCTGAGAGTATGACCCAAAGTTATTGTCAGGATAGATGGTTACAATTCCTTGGTATCTTGTACCGTTGAGCATATTGTTTTGGTCCATGTTGACTACATATTTCCAATTTGTATCAAACTCAAATCCATGTTCTATAAACGAGAGTTGTTTTTCACCTGCAGTGATTGTAACATTATACGGCGAGGGTTGTTCATACACCAAATTGAGAGGAAGATCAAGAGGATTTTGTGCAAATACTTGCGATATGTCTGGTATTACCATCGATGTAAGATGTGCTTGCAAATTTATCACTCCAGTACCTGTTGCCAAATTGTCTTTTCCATACATGTCATTTAGTACAATTCCAGCAAAGATTCTGTCTCTGTCATGGATGATCTTGGTTCGTATAAAGTCCTGTTCATATGTTGCATTCTCGGAATAATCAGGTATCATCTTTAAATCAAGTGGTATGTGATTTATGGAACCATCAGAGTGCAAGGCAATCACAATCACATCAGTACTAAATCTAGTATGTGGATATCCAAAATAATATTTTGAAAGATCAAGCTTGTCTAGTCCTGCAAAATTTACAGATTGTAATGTATTGATTATCGTGGAATTATCATAACGTGTTTTTAATATGGTAAACAAAATGGGATGCTGAAATATTATATTTCCATATCCTGATTTTACAAACATGGCTACATTATTTCCTGGCTGTAACGAATTGCTTTGATATGTGAAATTATCATCGATGAAATTTGCAGAATGTGACTCTGACCATGTCATGGTAACATTTAGCGGTACAGGTGTTAGGATCTTGTATGCATAACTATTGTAAGAAAATGAGTTTATCTTGCTTCGTCTATATTCATGAACTCCCGGGTCCGGGTCATCTTGTCCCCCACCTTTGGACCCAAGATAATGCATGGCAACGGCAGGCCTGTTCCCAAATCCCCACCATTGATTGTCTTTTAGCACCGTATAGCCATAACTTGAATTATACACGGGATCATACTTTACAACCAGCGCATCTGTCTTTGTAAATTGGCTTTGGCCAATCAATCTTCCAAGATTATACACGGTTGTCTTATACGTGAAAATGTGTTTTTTGATATCTGAGCTAGTCTCTGGGACCCAATTTGTCTGGCCCTGCGCATATTCATATGAAAATGTCCAAGGCTTTGCCCTGGAATATAGTAGTGTATTACTGCAAGATTTTTTTTGACATTGAAAATCTTTTTGCAAATATATATCTGATGAGTAGGTAGTATGTGCTGAAATTGTACCAACCCTTTGATTCTTCCATTGATATTGTGGATTGAAAACAATATTGATTCCATCCCAGATATAATATGTCCCATCTAGATTTCTCATCATAAAACCGTCTGTATCTGTCAAGTTTTGTTTTGTTAGATCAATTGTTACTTTTGGTGATATTATCGAAGGAGAATATGAAGTACTTCCAGCAGTACTACCTCTAAAACATGTACCACCAGTTTGTGGATTGAAACTACAAATCAAACCATATCCAAAAACAACTTGAGATAAAGTTGCAGCGCTTGTTCCAATTTCAATCTCTGCATGTCCTGACTCTGTATATCCAAAAGACTGTCCTTCCCCTGATGATATTGGTGAAACTTGGATCTGACTAATTTGAAGACCGTCTGCGTTTATGGATTTTGGTTTGATTGACCAGCACCAGGAATTCCAGTGAACATTGATTGCAAAATCAAATGCATCGCCAGGATAAAACGTGCCATCAGGATTGCTGCGAGGCAATCCGTTGTACTGCGATGGAGTTGTATGTATGTCTAACCAAACTTTACAGCCAGGAATGAGCATGTCTGCATAAGATGTCGGCATCATGGAAGGAGAAAACAAGATCAATGAGATTAGCATCAGACCAATAATTTTTTTCACACAGATTAAGAAAAGTGATTTTAAAAAGCAAAATTATTGCAGTGGAAATTCAAAGATTGAACCATATGTTGTGACAATCTGCATTTTAGCTCCTGATGTACCAGTTGATATTATCACAGGTTCTTTTACTGGTAAAAATTGGGTTTGTGTACCATTAACAAATGCCATAGTATAGGATTGTTGTCGTACTGCATCCACCATGACCCTGTCTAAATTAATATTTGCAAGGCCAAAATTCACTATTTCTACCTCTGATCCCGTGCCTGTGTCTCTTCCTGTTACAAAGGATATGCTCTCTGACATTCTCTTTTGGGACGAATCCAGCATCTGATAGGCGCTTTGTTGTTGATTGTTAAACTGGTTAGATGATGCTGCAATTACAACCCCTGCAATGGCAAGAGCTACTGTAAACATCATGATCGTAGAATATATTTCTGATATTCCTCTTCGTTGCATCATGATGATAAAATATAGTAGATTTAAAGCACTTTATCCAAAGAAAGAACTAGAACGTTGGATGACCAGAATTAAATCGGATAATCCTTTAGTCATTCATAATATTTCTATCTGTCTACGTTGTAGAACAAAGAATGCCAAGGATGCTTCATTTTGTTCTACTATTATCTACACGTACTAAAAAATATTGAGTTTTCATTTTTTATCACTAATCAAATCTAGGTCCAGAAAATGCAGTACCATTGTACAAATCATTTCCCACAGTTATTCCAACTGCACTATGCCACCAGAAACTTAGAAGATATGATTTACTTATTTGAGATGTCGGTTTTGATATTATTTGATATGTTACTTTTACTACATGATCATTGAGATCTTCGACATTGATCAGTTTTACTTGTACATCTCCCGAGTCTCCCAACAGTGGAAGATCAGTGCGTATCTTGGTTTTATCTACCTCAAATATGTCAGGAGAACTTAACAAATCAGATATTGAAACATCTGGTTTTGCAGGATTGGTAGCTGCAATTACATCTTTTGATGTAACTTTACAGATAGTGCCAGGATATGGATTAAAATCATATGTAAATACAATCTGGGCAATTGAGTTTGGCATGATTGCAAACTGGATGTCATCATTCTGAGCTCCTGTCAAGATTACACCCGAATAAGTGATGCCATTATGAGGCAGAGTATCTCCAACAAATCCATTTGTTCCGATTATTGATGACATTGTTTCTGGTATTCCACATGTTTTATTATCAAAATCTCTTTTGTCAGGAGTGTTTACCACTGTATTTCCAACTTTGTCATTCCAAGCCCACCACCCTTGTCTTACAAGTCTTCCAATGCTAGTATCTTTGACACAGGCAGGAGAACCATCTTCTGATTTAATGACAAGTTGAAAGTTTTGATTACATTGTACATCTTTTGCAGAAGTTCCCATTTGAATCTGTTTCAAAGGAGCATTTAAAATAACAAGATTTCGATCAGTCTGGCCATTTACAGATCCAATTTCAATCGTACTCGTAACAAAGATTACTAAAATGAGTACAGTACACAATTTAGTTAGAAGTGATTGCATGATGACTCTTGTTGTTTGTATTATATAAAAAAAATGGAAGGATTGATCAGTTGTAATCAACCAGTGTTACTACTAGTTTTCCAAGTTTCTGTAATTGTTGTACCAGGACTAGTCTTTGCGGTATGTCCTATGTTGACAGTTCCACTATTGGTCATATTGTATTCATTAAATGCACTAGCAGTCCATGGAACCGATATCGAATTCAATGTGCTGTGATAGTATATGTATCCAGTAATTGTATCGGAGCTAAATTTAGCTAGTGATGAATATACTGGAGTTCCGGTACAGGAACTGAGACAGCTTCTCTCGTTTATGTACGCGGCTATTGTTGGTACGGTCATAGCTGTATACTTTACTGTTGTAGAACATAGTCCACTTGTAGTTGTATCAGCTGTAAACACGTCATAGTGGTCTGTAGTACCATTGGTTACACCATCGTTAGTTATTTTTGCAGATATTTGATCACCTGCACTCATTGCACCACCACAATAGACTGCGTTGGCTGGAAGGAACTCATACCACATCTGATATTTTGCAGCACTGCAATTGTTTAAACTGCTACAAGTAATGTTTCCTACCGAGCCAGTCTGTGCTAGATGGTTGTTTGAGGCATGATTCGAATCCTCTAATCCCGTCCAAATCGCCAAATCACATTGTTTTGAGGTACAAAGTGGTTGTCCACTTGGAGGTTGTTGTACTGTTGGATGGTTGTAAATTGCTTGAGCTTTGTACACGTTACTTGGAGCTGTTGGAGCGTAGAATTCATATCCATCCCAATTCGGGAATGAGAAAGTAGTGAATTTGACAGATTTGTATTCATCAACTTTCATTATTTTAGTCAATCCAGGATCTAGTGTAATGACCAGATTCTTGGCATAACCATTCGTATCATTTAGGAAGTAGACAACATTCACATCATTCCAAATTGCAGCACAATTTGTTCTATCTACAGTCCAATCATGAAATATGGAATTGAATATTGGCGTATAGCCTTTGACTCTATCTTGGAATTCTCCGCTATTGACTGCCATCGATTCTGCTTTTGCAGCATCCAATTGCGCGGATTGAGAATGTACTGACACTTCAGCTTTATCAAGACAATCTTGTGAAAGCGGTGTTGTAGTGTTCTGCTCTGCATTTACAGATGGTCCTAGATCTATTGTCCATACCGTATGTTTCACACGGCATATCGTGGTTATGGTAAAGCATGTACAGTACAATGTACTGCAAGTAGATAAGCCACGCTTATTCTGAATACATTTTATGTACTTGTAATCAGTTTTATGTATCCAGAGTATATTTTATGTACTATCAGTACATCTACAAAACCAACAAAAGCATCATGGCAAAATCTCTGCCTATTTTGCTAAGTTTAACATTTGTCTTACCGTCTTCAATTACTAATATGATAAATCGCTTTTCCTCAAGTCGCTTGAGATGTTTTAAAAGTTTGACATAATTGATATTTGTCTCTAATGATAAATTCGTTTTTCCTACAGAGTTTTTTTCCAACAATACTATCATAATACGCGATATTTGGTTCAGGTCATGCCTAAAACTGTCTTTGTTTGTTCCCAGTATTCCTTTATTTTTTGTAGTATGAGGTTTATTCAATAATCCTTCACCTAGTATGGTACAATATACGGTATATTGTACTATTTAAGAGACTCTCATATAGTAATTATCACATACAAGAGAATTACAGAAGATTTTTCCGAAATTATTTCACCTACAGTTTATCAACTATACAGTACATAGTTGGTACAAATTGCCTAGAGAAGAATATAGTACGATTACAATCAGAACCGATACATATGAAAAATTTCTCAAGATCTCACGTGAGTTAAAAAAGAAGGATTATCAGATGTATCACACACAGGTGCTTGAATTTCTTATTGATACATATCAGAAATCAAAAAAGAACGCATAGACTTTAATTTCATATTCAATGATGTTTTTGTTTATCATAAGATGCTATCCTGCATTAATCTGTCTACTAGTGACAAATGTAGAACCATCACTTGCTGTTGCACTTACTCTTACAGTATAGCTGTTACCATAAACAACTGCTGCATTTAGAATGCCTTTTTGTTCCAATGTCTGACTAGGACCAATGCTTGTTGTGTTCTGTGAAAGATTATACGTTATACCGTTAATGTCTGCAGATATCGTTGTTTGAATGAAAGGTTTGTTTCCAGTATTTTGTAAAACAATATCATACCAAGTTAAAGTTCCAGACTGGATTCCTGAAAGTGTTGCTGTGTTTATTGTGTATTGTATATTTGATGAGAGTATGCTGTTTGATGTATTCATATAATTATAGACAATGCCAGACATTCCTACTGCTATGATTACCAGCAAAGAAATTGCATATGCAGAATGTACACCACGTCTTTTCATATCTGCAAAAGCAAATCAAGTTTTAAAGGCTCACATGTGCTTTTGTCTTTTTGGCTGACTCAGAAATATCGGATCATTTCGAATCAACTTGCCAGTATCATCATAAAGGCATACATGGTAAAGCACCTGCCCATGAGATTCTGATATTTTCTTGACACGCATAGTATGAGTTTTTGTTTCAAATTTATCCCCGACATGAAGATTTCCAATCTTTTCTGCCAACTCAATTTCTGAGATTCCAATGATACCAGACATCTCTTGGAAATATTTGTAATACTTGTTCTTAAGCTGCATTTGTGTTCAATGGAGATGTGCCAAACATGTCAAGCTCTTCTTTTGATGGAGTAATGGAACAACGAATCCTGTAATCGCGTGTCAAGATCAAGGCATCTCCTGGAACAAATGTCTGAATCATGTCTTTTTCCTGCGGAGACAACTGCAATGATTTTGCAAGTTCTTCAGCCGCAATCTCGTTGTTTCGTAGTATTATTTTCGTCTCACTGTTATCAAAGAATGCACGCCCAGCTTCTGTCTTTGTTACGTCTTCCACCCGCTGTGAGATAAACATGAAAATTACATTCTTTTTTCTGCCCATGCGTGCAAGCAAATCAACAAATTTTGAGGCACTGGCAAACCTGAAGATGAGATGCCCTTCATCAATTACAAGTATTTTTGGAATCTCTACTGGAGCTGCCTCAATTTTTTTCCATAATTTAGCCAGTGCGAGGAAGCTAATCTTTGCTACAGAATCTTCAGCATATGTCCCCTTTAGGGATATGATAGTACGGTCAGATATTGCAGGTTGACCTTTGAATAAAGTTGCCATTGGACCAGTAACAAGATTTACCAGATATTTTTTTTCTTCATCTGAGAGTTTTTCATAAAATTCATCAAGGCTTTTTATTCCATTACATTTTGCCAAAAATGAATTTGCAACAAGTGTTGGGGCTTGGGCAATCTCGCACAAAACATTTACCGCATCACTTGGTTTTTCAAACATCTTGAATGGATCAAAGCCGAGTTCCTGTTCTCCTGTGATTCTTATCGGTTCCACATCAAGATATTTGGCAATATTTTCATACTCTCCCTGTGGGTCAACAACAAAGATGAATGCATCAGGATACTTGTCCATCAGTCTCTTCATCATTAGTTTGGCAGTAACAGACTTGCCTGCACCCGAGCCTGCTAAAATCAGTATGTTATAGTTTGCACGCATTGTATAGTTGAAGATGACAGGTGCACCAGTGCTATAGTTTACACCTATGGTTATACCGTTTGGAACTTCTAGCATGTCTGCGCTTACAAATGGATAAAAAACTGCACACGATCCAAGCTCAACGTAGAGTTTTTTCCCCCATCCTGTCAACATCTTGGCCTGATTTGCAGATGTGTTGTCAAAACTTGAGAGAGATATCCTGGTTTGTTTTACAAATCTTTTTGATTTTTCCTTTAATGATTTTAGATCGTCAGCTTGGACTATCACATTAGCAGTAACTGTGAATAGTTTTGTACTATTTTTTTCAAGTGCAGATACGGCCTCAAGTGCCATCTGGATCTGATGCATCATCTTTGGATTGGTGCTTTGTGTAGCTTGCATGAGGTGAATCTTTTTTCTCAATTTTGAAACTGCCCTGTCTTGCTCTATTGGGGCAAAATTGAGCATTATTGCATCAGATACAGGAAGCAGGGAGTGAATCCATGCCGGTGAGAGCGTGGATGATACAGAATACAGTGTAAAGCATTTGGCTAACTTGCCATTCTCAAGTATTACATGTTTTAGAAATTCATTTTTTACAGAAAATGGTACCATATTTGTTGCAAGAAAATAATCAAAACCCTGTCTTTCAAGTACCCAATCCAAGGGCTCTGTACTTGACATAAAAGTTCTCAGAATTTGGAGATGTCTTATTTCGTTTCCCATCTGTGCATCTAACGGTTCTTTTATCATTGTAATACAAAGTGGTTCCTGGATTGAAGTGAGCAATGAATAAAAATGTGATAGTACAGTTCGTTGCTTTTCATCAGAAAGTGTAAAGAAATTTGTTGGCTTTACTTCATAGTCATGTATTGTCTTGGTTCTTTGCATATAATTTAGAGAACATTTCTTTTTAAGGGAATGAGAATCAAGAGTTGGCTAATTTTTTACAGTTGGATAGAATTGATAATATTGACGCAGGATATTGAAAACATCTGATACCTCGTAAGCCTTTTTTTCAATGCAGGCATCAAGTAATGTCATTCTTTTTTCCATGTCCGATACAGGATCAATACCAAAAAGATCTGCAACATATCCTAGTCTTTTGCTTTTCTTAACCAGTTCCTCTATATCGTTGAGACCAAAGTCATTGTTCTTCCTATCAAAACTAAACAAATCTGTTGTTTCTATTCCTGTATCTGTTGGATTAATTTCTGTCAGTGTCTTTATTCTTCGCATTGTTTTTCCATCCATACCTTTGAGTGTAGTTGAATGGATTGCAAACCAAAGCAGCATTTGCTGTGAAAGTTTTATGTTGATTGGCTCTGCCGCAAGTCTTGTTAATGCTGATTTTATATCAGAGCCATGAATAGAGCTTAGCCCTCCATGTCCTGTTGCAGCACTCTGGAACATCTCGTTTGCTTCCTTTCCGCGAACTTCTCCCACAATGACAAAGTCAGGTCTCATTCTTAGTGTCGCCTTGATTAGTTCCATAATTCCAATATCATTATCTGATTTGACAAGCGGGCTTGACCTTGTATGTAATGACACTGTACGTTTCTGCGGTATCTGAAGTTCAGGCGTTTCTTCTATTGTTATGATACGCCATCTTGGATTGGCCATGCTCATCAGAGAATTTATCAGCGTAGTCTTTCCAGAACCGGTTTCTCCAATTATAAGGCCAAACGCCTTTGCGTCTATTAGCATCCAGACATATGCCGCCATCAGTTTGCTTATGGTTCCAAATTGTAACAGATGTGTTATAGTATAGGGTTTTGATGGAAATTTTCTTATGGATACTGTAGAGCCGTTGCCTGAGACCTCTTTTCCATATATGACCATGATTCGGTGTTTTGTTCTAGTTGTTCCATCCATTATGGGCTTGGCTACTGTGACAGATTTTCCAGTCTTTTGAACAAGTCTTTGAGTGCAGGAATCCATCAGAGCAGATTTGCCTATTACAATATTGGTATCAAGTATGTGCATTTCAGAATGTTTTCGATGTATCACTCCAACATCCGTATCATGTCTCTCGATTAGAATTTCCTCGATATCATCATCATTCATCAGGACATCGAAAACGCCATACCCCAAAACTTCACGGACAATGTAATATTTTAGACGATCATAAAATTGTGAGACCTGATTTACAATTCCTTTTTCCTGGGCATCATGCCAGATGTATTTTTCCAGGTGATGAATGCGCTCTTCCTCAGTCTCTAATTTGTCAAGAAATGGCAGGGAGTTCATTAGATGGTCCATTATCTTTTCATAAATTTGAAACTCGTTTTGTTCCAAATGAGGTTCTTTTATCAAATATTCACCAGTTGATGTAATGAAAACTTCAGCTTGGTTTACTGTATAATGATCAATGACCTGTACCTGTTCTATGTTTGCGTCAAGTGCGATGATTTTTGAAGTCACAACTTGAAATAACGAATTCTATAAAAATACACAATGATTGATTAGTATTTTTATAATCTATGTTTGGTTTACCGTTACTATTCTATAACTTGACAGCATCTACGTAACTTTTCTTCAATTTTTTATTATCTACCGCATATATCCAAGTCCAAGAACCATCTTCGTTATCAATTATCTTCCCTAAT
>JBGPGB010000006.1:0-15852 GCA_041483595.1 Nitrosotalea sp. | reverse complement strand
TATACTCCTCAACAGAAGAAGATTTCTGAATACGAAGTGATTGACGTAACGGCATAGATATGAGTAATACTACTACTGGATGGGTTGTATTTATTGGAGCATTAGGAATGATGATGGGATTAATGGCAATGGATATAAGTAATATTAAAACTTGGGATGTTATATTCACACCAGCCTTTATCGGTTCGTCTATGGCTCATTTTTCCACAGTGATAGCGGCATTCATTGCTGGTAAATTAATTCCTACTGAACGTAATTCTGATTTAAGAAGTAGAACATCAGACTCTCCGCCAACAATTATTGTGAAGACAGATGTTGGAGAAAAGAAATGAAGAAGCTTCTTCTTGTCATAATCTTCACACTTTCTGCTTGTGCTCACCCAAAGCATACAGCAGTTGTTGTTGATAGTTCACTATATGAAGTTCTAAATGATACATTCACTACTGAACAAGCATTTCTAAGAACAAATAGTTCTACATGGACGTTAGAGAAATCACAAACATTCAATAAGAAACTATTACCAGCGATAGCGGCTGGTAGACAATTCAATACTATCTTAAGTAACTGGAAAACTGGTCAACCTCTACCAGCGGAGCTGCATGATGCTATTGTAGGAATTACTGATGCTCTAAAACAAGTAGGAACAGATTTACCAGATGGAACTACTAGAACTAAAATTTTAGGAAATTTAGCTAACGCTGAATCTATCATCTTATCTGCTGTTGATTTAGTTTTGAGTTTGAAAGGAGCGTAGGATGGGAGATATTATGATGTGGGAAGGTATCATTACTCAGTTAGTTTCATTAGGTGTCAAGAGTTATGCAACTATAAAAGCTTTACAGGTAGATGCTGGATTAGATGATGCAACTATTGAAGCTCTCAAACCTAAGTGGGATGATTTATATAATAGAGTTAAAGCCGCTGCTGGTGAATAATAATGACAATAGCCGCAATGAGTGGAGTACCATTCAAGTTACAGGATGCTGCTACTACGGGTAACGGTAACGTATTAGCTATCCCTCCATCATTTAGGAATCATACATTTATTGTTACAGCAGCGGCTGGAGTAACATCTGGAGCTGTCACATTAGAAACTTCTAATGATCCTGCTGATGCTGGAACTTGGGCTGTAGTTATTCCTCTTGGAGCTGTAGCTAATCCATTAACAGTAATAGCTGGAGCTGACTTAATGATTAATTATGCTGGTATATTAAATTTTGTTAGAGCTAGAATATCAACTACAATTGCTGGTGGTGGAAGCCCTTCTGTAACAGTGATTTACGAAGGAGCAAAGAGCTACTAGTGCATTTTGATACTACTATTACTTTAGGTAATTTAGTTGAGATGATAGCCTTTCTCAGTGGTGCTGTAGTTATCTATCTTAGAGTTATGGAGAGATTAATTAGAATTGAAACTAAACTTGATGTTCTATGGCAGAAGTATGTTAATAATGGAAAATTAAATGCCAATATCAGTAACTAATAATATCATATCTTCAGATCCAGGTAATGGACTGTATGAAGATTTTGCTAGAGAAAGAAATATTAAACCACATAATGTTCAAGAACAACTTTTAACTCTTCCAGATGAAATCTTTGAGGCTCTTTATGGAGGAGCGGCTTATGGAGGGAAAAGTTGGATTCTCACTCTACTGCCCCTCTTTCGTGGCTTTTATAAATTTAGAGGATATAAGGGTATTATTTTTCGCAGGAAATTCCCTGATCTGGAGCGGGAGATTATACGTTTAAGTAAAGAATATTATCCAAAGACAGGTGCTAAGTATAATGACCAGAAACACTCATGGGAGTGGCCTGAGTTTAATTCTTATCAGGATTTTGGCCATGTTCAGCATAGTTCAGATATTACGATGTATGACTCCTCACAGTACAACTACTGTGCATTTGATGAATTAACACATTTTTCTTCTCATCCTTATCATTATATGGTAGGAAGCAGAGTTAGACCAAGTTCAAGTTTTAATATTGCTATTGTAAGGAATGGGAGTAATCCAGGTGGAATTGGTCAAACATTCGTCTACAATAGATTCGTTAAGCCATATGAAGACGGCTTTAAAGTCATTAAGGATACTAGTACAGGTTTACTTCGTATATTCATTCCGGCTAAAGCGGAGGACAATCCTTATGGGATGGAATACGATCCGTTATATGTTAAAAAACTTGAATTATTAAAGGTCAATAGCGAAGCGGAGTATAGAGCAAAAAGATATGGAGACTGGCACGCATACAAAGGATCAGTATTTACAACATTTAGACCAATGCAATTTGCTGGTGAACCAAGTAATGCTTTGCATGTTATTAAACGATTCCAAATACCAGAATGGTGGCCAAAAATATTGTCAATTGACTGGGGAAAAAGAGCTATGTGCTATGCAATGTGGGGAGCCATTGCTCCAAATCATAGAGTTTACGTTTACAGAGAACGGGCTTGGTATGGAAGAGATATCCCATATTGGGCTAGTGAAATAAGACAAATACATGATGAATATAATGAAACTCCAGTTCATACTGTTTTATGTGGTAGTGCTTGGCAGAATAGAGGTGGGGATTTAATTGCAGAAGAATTCCAGAAATATAGTGATTTAGTTCCTAGCTCTAGTGAGAATACTCCAGGTAGCCGCGTATCTGGGTTGCAATTAATTCATGACTTCTTACGTTGGGAGAAAAAGATTAGTCTCCGTGCTAAGGGAGAATTTTACGATATGAGTGTAGCTCAGGAAATTTATAGAAATTATGGCCCAGCAGCATTAGATAGTTATAAGAAACAATTCTATGATGAGCCTGAAGAAGATAATCTACCAGTATTACAAATCTTCGAAGAGTGTAAGATTTTAATTGATACAATTCCAATGTGTATTTATGATGATAAAAAAATTGAGGATATTGCTGAATTTGAGGGTGATGACCCAATTGATGACTTACGTTATTTCTGTAAAGCGGCTAAGAAATTTTTAGATGGTGAGATTGGTAATCTTAGCTTTGCCGAAAAAAAGCAAGAGATTATGAATGATTTAAATGTTAGTGGTGATATGACATCATTTTATAGAAGAATGGAAAAGATAGAAAAAGATAATGCTTTAACAATGAATGATTGTATTCCAGTTTCTCGAAGAAGCCGCTTCTCTAGGAGAATTCATTAATGCTTAGGCTTATTCTTCGCTTACTCGGAATTAGTGATTTTGAACAGTGTAAGAGTTGTGAAATTCTTAAACAGCAACTAGCTTTTGTTAATGATGAGAAGAGACAATTAACAGAGACATTATTAAAAATAGTATCACCAAAGGTTTATGAGGCAGTTCCACAGGAGCTGAATCCAGTCATACAGACTTCAGGTTTATTCTCTCGCCGAAGAGCTGCTCTTGAAGCAAAAGACAGAGAAGAAGCTAAAATTCTTAGTGAAGGTAAACATCTAGGTAAATCTGATGATAAACTTAAAGAAATAGAGAATCTAGAAAAAGAACTTGGTGTTCAGGAAGGTGAAGGAGCATAATGGCAAACGTCGCACCGGCTACTGTAACAATTACTGGTAGCACAGGCCCAGGTCAAGCTGTTACTTCATTAAAGTTTACTGATGTTGTTGATATTGAAGTAGACTTTCTCCGTAACCTCCTAAAAGTTACACGCTCTGGAGCTGGTGGAATTCAATATTATGATTATTCAGCTATTGCTACTATTACTTGGACAGTAGCTTCTGGTCTTGCTACTATTGCTTTCTCTTAATAGTTAAATGCCGAATCAACCTCTTATCATCTCAACTGTTAAAGTTACAGCAAAAGATATCAATGGTAATAATATAGCTAAGCAATTTAACTCTGTTAGTGCTCTACACTTTGATTATGCTAAAGGTATGGTTAATATCATAGATGCTACAGGACAATTCTATTTCCCACTTACTCCCCTAACAACATTAACTTATACTATTACTACTGGTATCGCTGGTGCTCATGTTGTAGTGATGAGTTAATAAAATGCCAGCATGGAGTAGTTCTAGCTTAGCTTTCAGTGATCATAAATTACCAAGGCATAATAGTGGTTTATTGAATAACACTCATATCAGAGTTAGTAAGCAGCATTTAGTAGAACATAAAATGTTTGGGTCTAAAAGAAAAGGTATTCAGATTGGTAAGAAGTTTAGAAAATCTGGTAAAGGAATAATGAAAGGTTCTACTAGTGCTCACATGACTGGGAATATGAAATCTAAAAGTATTTCTCCATCATTAGCAGAGTTTGATAAGATGATGAATAAAATTGATGGTAAAAAATCTAAAAATGGAAAGTCTATGTTTTCTAGAAAGAGTTTTGGCTAATGCCAGCAGTTAGTGGAAAACAGTATCGTTTCATGGCAATGATTGCTCACGGAGGAAAGAGCAATAAAAAAGGAGTGGGTCCTAGTAAAGAAGTTGCTGAAGAAATGGTACATAAAACTAGCCCAAAGAAGCGGTCAATGTTTATGAAGAAAAAGAAATGATAGTTAGTACATTTGATTTTGGTTGGCTAGTTGGCATATTAGAGGGCGTTGGATTAAGTAGAGAATTTATTAATCCATTTGATAAGAAGAGTATTGCATCATGAGTAAAGACTTCGATGATGAAATTGCTTCTCTACTAAAGACTGTCAGCGACCACTTTGATAAAGAGGATCGTATGACAAGAGAGAGACAGATTCGTCATTGGAGGAGGCTCAAGATGTACTGGAATAATTTTTCTCAGATTTATTGGTCAGAAATTGCACACGATTACAGAATATATAATAGAGATTCTAATGCTGATACTGATCAAGACTATTATGACAAGCCAGTCAATATCTTTAAAGCCTTTTTAGAAACTATCATAGCCGCTCTCAGTATACAGATTCCTGCTATTAACTGTGTTCCTGATGATGCTGAGAATCCTCTTGACATATCAACTGCTAAAGCAGGTGATAAGATTTCTGAGTTAGTTTATAAACATAACGATGTTATATTCCTATGGCTTCATGCTCTCTATATTTATTGTACAGAAGGTTTGATTGCATGTTATAATTATCCTAAAGCAGATAAAGAATATGGAACATATGATAAGCCTAAATTTAAAGATGAAGAGGTAGAATCTTATGTATGTCCTCAGTGTGGAGCTAGACAACCTGATGAAGCATTCTCTAATGAAGAGATACATGAATTTGGTCCAGATGAAGATGATGTAGATATTAAGAATGCTCTAGCAGAAGGTCCTATCTGCTTTGAATGTGGAGCACAGCTAGACAAAGAACTTCAAAAGACTAAACTTGTTATTCCTCGCCTTGTAGGAACAACAAAAGAACCTAAGAGTCGTATTTGTTTAGAAGTTTATGGAGGTTTATATATTAAAGTTGCTAATTATGCTAAGAAGCAAGAGGATACTCCCTATTTGATATTCTCTTATGAAACTCATTATGCTAATGCTCTAGAATGTCATCCTAATCTTAGAGCGAAGATTCCTCACGGTGGTTGGAGTAATGTTGGAGTTAATGATCCATATGAACAGTATGGAAGATTAAATACACAATATCGAGGTGAGTTTCCAGAAGAGAATGTAACTGTTAAAAATTGTTGGCTCCGCTGCGCGGCATTTAACGTATTACCAGAAGAAGATTATAAGAAATTAAAAAAGAAATTCCCTGATGGAGTTAAGTTTGTAATGGTTAATGATATTCCGGCTGATTATGAAAATGAATCATTAGATGACCATTGGACACTAACTGAGAATCCTATGTCTGATTTCTTAAATCATGATCCTCTAGGAGAATTATTAACAAATGTTCAAGATATTATTAATGATTTAATCTCTCTAACGTTACAAACAATTGAACATGGAATTGCTCAGACTTGGGCTGATCCTGCTGTAGTTAACTTTAGCGCCCAGCGTCAAATAGAAGCAATGCCTGGTACGATAACTCCTACTAAACCTGTTAGTGGAAGCCGAAATATAAGTGAAGGTTTTTATACAACAAAATCAGCTTCTTTATCTCCTGAAGTATTTAATTTTTTTAGAATTGTACAAGAACTTGGACAATTTGTATCAGGTGCTCTTCCTAGTCTTTTCGGTGGCAATCAAGCTGCTGGCAGCTCTAGAACAGCATCTGAATATGCAATGTCTAAAGGTATGGCATTGCAGAGGCTCCAAACTCCTTGGAGAATGTTAACTATCTGGTGGAAATGCATATTTGGTAAAGTTATACCAATGTATATGAAAAATATGGTTGAAGATGAGAGAGTTGTTGAGAAGAATGATGCAGGTAAATTTATAAATGTTTTTATTAGAAAAGCTGAAATGGATGGTAAAATAGGTTCTATAGAACTCGAACCGGATGAGAAGCTTCCTGTATCTGATGAACAACAAGCTGATATCATAATGCAATTAATGCAATTAAATAATCAAGAGATTACAGCCGCATTGATGGACCCAGAGAATATGCCATATATTAGTAAGATTATTAAGATCCCACAATTCCATCTTCCTGGTGAAGAGGATAGAGAAAAGCAATATGAAGAGATTGATGAATTAATTAACTCAGCTCCGATTCCTCCTGATCCTCAATCTATACAAATGTATCAGCAAGCTGTTCAATCTCAACAACAAAATCCTAATCATAATACTCCACCCCCACAACAGCCACAAGAACAACCATCTGTAGAAATTGATACAGATGTAGATAATCATCAAGTTGAAGCTTCTATCTGTAAATCTTGGCTTATCTCTAGTGCAGGACGATTAGCTAAGAAAGAAAATCCTGATGGATATAGAAATGTTTTATTACATATGAAAGCACATACAACTATTATATCACAACAGATGCAACAACAACAGCTACATGAAGATCAAATAGCATTAGCTGCTGGTCATAAATCTGGTCTTGGTAAACCAACTTCAGATGTTTCTGGTGCTGTTCCAGCAGCGAAGCCGAAGCAATCTGAAAAAGTGAGTGGAGAAAGAAATGCCAGAAATCCTATCTCCTGAAACTAAGATTCCATCACCAAAGACGGCTGATGATATTAATGACTTATTTAAAGAAATGGATAAAGAAGAACCTGTAAAAGAAGTTAAAGAAGTTAAAGAAAAACCTATTACTCTAAAGGAAGAAACTGCCGAAGGCGATGATGAACTAGAATTAATTGATCAAGATGAAGATATTGAAAAGATTGACTTAACTAAACCAGATGATGAACTTGATATTGAAGCACCTCCTAGGAAAAAGGAGATACTAAAAGAGTATCCAGAGCTATTTAAGAAATTCCCATTTTTAGAAAAGATGATGTATCGTGATAGACAGATTACAGAACTGTTTGGATCATTTGATGATGCTAAAGAGATAGCTGAGAAATCTGAAACCTTTAATAATTTTGAGTCACAATTATTAGCTGGAGACACCGAGCAGATACTCCGTGAAGTAAAGACGGCTGATGAGAAAGCTTTTAATATTATTGTAGATGAATATCTTCCAACTCTAGCGAAAGTTGATAAAGAAGCTTATTTTCATGTAGTTGGTAATCTAAATAGAAGACTTATTATGGAAATGGTTCAAGAAGCTAATGATACAAATAATGATGATCTAAAACAGGCTGCCTTGCTTGTTAATCAATTTGTTTTTGGAAGTTCTAAATTTGTTGCTCCTACGCTTCGCGTAGAGAAGACTGATGATAAGACTAGTGAAGCAGAGTCTGAAAGACTAGCTTTCACTAAAGAGAGATTTGAAAGTGCGCGTGATGACCTTCAGACAAGAGTAGATAATACTTTAAGAGCAACCATATCTAGTTATATTGATCCTAAAGAAAATATGACACCTTATGTTAAGAAGAATGCAGTAGCAGATGCTATGAGAATTTTATCATCCTCTATAGCATCTGATAGCTCTGTAGTAAAGAACCTCGATCGCTTGTGGAGATCGGCGTTTGATTCTAAATTTTCTAAGGAGTCATTGGGTAAAATCCAATCTTTTTATCTTTCTAAGGCTAAAGGAAATCTTAAGAATGCTATTCTAAAAGCTAGAGCTGAGGCTCTAAAAGATGCACGTCCTCGCGATTCTCGCGAAAAAGAGATAGACGAACAAGAAGAAGAGACTTCTCGCAGACCAGCGAGAACAATCACTCCTGGCAGACCTAGCCAATCAAAAGGTAAAAACGAAATGAAAAAAGGAGAATCCGTAACCGATTTTTTCATGAGAGACTAGCTCTCAGGAGTAAAAGTCTATGCCAGGTCCAGTTGTTGAATCAGTTGTTGCTGGAACAGAACTAGAAAGAGTTCTTCCGAAGGTAACAACTGTCTTCGAGTCAGACGATACATTTTTTGGTAATATTAAAAAGCGTGATGTAGAGGTAGTTTCATATCGTGAAATGAGAGCACCTATGGAATTACGTCCTGGTGGTAGATTTCAGTATTTTAATCCAGATGGTGGAGATATGGGAAGAGGCGGCGGTCCTACTTGGGACAAAGCTGTTCTTAGACCTGTATTTCTATCAGAGAATATTGAATATACTAAACTAACTCAGTGGTCTACTGATGATAGACGTAAATCAGTAATCAATGCCGTTCGTAGATTAACTGCTGGTGCTACCGTAGAAATTAAACGTCAATTAGATGCTCAGCTACAAGGTACTGGAACTGGTCAGGTAGGAACTATTACTGTTGTTGCTACTAGTGGTGGTGTTGATACATATACATTAGATAGTGAATTCGGAGCTAGATTAGTTCGATATGACCAGGTAGTTCAAGTTTATGATGCTACATTAGCTACATTTAGAGGTAAAGGTGTTATTACACTATGTGATGTGGAAAATAAGCAAATTAGTGTTACTCCAGCTATTGCAGGTGCTGTAGCGACGGACGTTTTAGTTGTTGATGGATTAACTAATCCTACTGCTTTACCTGGTTTGTATGGTGTTCCATATCATCACAGTAATGCATCTACTGGAACTTGGCTTGGATATGATCGTGCATCTACTCCTGAGATAAGAAGTAATCGAGTTAATGGCGGAAATTCTGCATTGACTCTCCCATTACCACGATTAGCTATTAATAAGATTGGAAATAGGGTTGGTATTGATAATAATTTTGATCCTACAGCTTGGACACATCCTTGTCAAGCTCAGGCTTATGAAGAGATTGGTCAGTTAATTTCTATTATTCATAAGGCACCTAAAGATGAAGCTTTGAATCTATACTTTGGTGATAATATGCAATTAGCCGGTGCTCCTATTAAGCAACACTTCAATTGGTCTAAAAAACGTATTGACTTCGTAGTTAGCTCTATTTGGGGACGTGCTGAAATATTACCAATTGGATTCTATACATCTGATGGCCGTAGGATATTTGAATTAAGAGGTGCATCAGGTGGCGTAGCCGCTGCTGATATTTTCTATATGGTAGTTGGATTTCAGACATTCGTTTTAAATCCAGCAGCTACGGCTTACATTGATGCACTTGCTATCCCTTCTGGTTACTAAGGAGAAAATAAATGACTGATCTTCTTTTTCAGCAACTTTCTACAGTACAGAGTAACTTACAGCCTAATCCTCCTACTATTGCTAGTGCCGTTACGATATCTCCGCAGACATTAGTAACATTTTTAACTGGTACTGCACAGACTACAACTATTAACCCTCCTGTAACTGGTTCGCATATGTTAATTCTTGTCTTTACTAATGCTTCACCTGGTGCATTCCTTACGACTGGTAACATTAAAGGTGCTGTCACTCCGGCTCAGAATGTTCCAGTATTGTGTATATACGATCCCACTACTGCTTTGTATTGGTGTGGTATTCTTAAGGCTAGTTAGTTAACCGTCTAGCTCCGTTAGATGTATTATTCTAGTGGAGCTAGACATTCTCTGTCTCATTAGAGATCGCCGAGAGGTGGGAGAAAGATAGAAAATGGCTACAGTAACACAAGACCCTTCTGCTTCAAGTTGGACTCCTCCTAATATATGGGCATCAATACGTGCTCTAATTGCTAGTTTAGTTCCTACTTTATTTTCTGTTGATGGAGCCGTTAATCCGTTTATTGCTTCTACTAATTATATTACAAAAGCTGGCTCCGCTAATTTGACGCTTGCGGCTCCGATTGCTACAGTTCAAGATGGAAATATTATTCGGATTAACTCAACTACAGCATTTGCTCACGTATTGTCTGCTATAGGATTATTACAGACTGGAACTGCTGCTGTTAATTATGTTACATTTAGTGCATATCCTGGATCTTCAGTTACATTACAAGCTTATCAAGGTAAATGGATTGTAATAGGTTATAATCAGGTAAGTTTCCAATAAAATATGAATATTAAACCAGATTCTCCATTTCCTATAGTAGGAACCGCTAAAATTATTGCAGGGATAAATATTGTAACTCTTTCCTGCGTGTGTAAAAATATTCTTATGGGACAAATGGGGATTCCCATACTGTGCCCAGCTTGTAATAAAGTATGGTTTGTATCAGCTACATCTCAAATTAAAATTCAAGAAGTATTAGCAGATTTATCTAAAGATATGTTAGCTAAAGTCTAAAGAACGTGCTGGTCTTTTCTGTCTCTATCAAAAGGTAGGGATGACTAGTCAATTCTGATTAGTTGGAAAAGAGGAGAAGAAAATGTCTTTACAGGGAACGAATTTAGGGGTTATTTCACAGACAAGTCGTGATACCGGACTCGGTGATTCTGCAAATTACTATATTATGAGTACACCTACTCCTGGAACTGGCATTATTAGTAATGCTGGTACTACGGCGGTAGCAACTACTCCATCTTTAGTTTTATATAATGCTGGAACGTTAAACGTATACTTGATGTATTTGCGGCTGTCATCGACAGTTGTTGGTGGCGGTGCTGCTACTAAGAATTTTACATTTTATCTTGATTCAGGGAATCGCTATACGAGTGGTGGTACTGCTCTTACTTCTAGAAATACAAATATGGCAGCTAGTGGTACTAGTTTACTTACTGGAACTACCGGAGCAATTACTGCCGCTGCTGCTACTGCTAACCAACGTCTTGTTTGCAATGATTGGTTCCGTGTTGCATTAGCTGACGTAGTTGGAGATGTTTACGAATGGCAGTATGGTAGTTCACTTGGAGCTTCTCCCAGTTCAACAGTAGCTACTGTTTCTAACTTTGTTAGAGCAACAGCTCCTATCGTGATTCAGCCAAATAACTGCTATCTCATGAATATTTGGTCTTCTACCTTTACACAGGGTATTACTTGGGAAGTTCAGATTGGATATGCAGAGAAGTAATAATTAGAACATGAGTTGAGCTGCTCTCATGGTGGGAAGGCGTTCTGAGCCCATCACAATTCCGTGAGCAGAATGTTTCTGTGAGAGCAGCTCTCTTTTTGAAAGATTAAAATGGAACTTCGAGAATCTATTGAAAGTATAAATGAGAAATTATTAAATGAATATGGTACTGAGTTTGATAATTCACCACGTTTTAGAGTAGTTTTTAGTGAAGATCAATATGAAAAGAGATTCACGGATTTCACAGATGAAGGATTTGAGCTTCTACAACCAGAAGTTCGTCTCTTGCCAAAATATAAACAATGGATTCGTGAAAAATATATTCTTGAAAGATTAATTCCAGTAGTAGGAGAAACAGATTTAACAACAAAAGTTTCATACGAGCCAGCTTGGGTATTTCAAGATAAAAACGGTAATTATCTTCCCCCATTCTTTGAAGGTTGTAAACACGTAATCGAATCCTTACATAGTGCTATAGATAAGGCAGGAACGTTTACTAAATATAAGGATAAGAATGTATCTCCTGAAGAGAGAGCATTAGAACTAAAAAAGGTTGAAGAAGGATTATTTGGTAATGAAACCGATGTTGGAGATCATTTAGCTTACGGAACTGGAGTTACTGTTCCCGGAAATGAAACACTTCACTGAAGGGTGAAAAAAATGGCAGATTTTTCAGATCTAAATCCTGTAGGAAAGACAATTATGGCTGGAGCTACTCCATTAGAGTATACAGCTCCAGCAATGAGTAAGAGAAAGGCTATTAGAGCACAGATAAATCCAATGGATAAATGTACTATTGTATCAATATTTCCAAAAGAAATTGAAGAAACTAAAGTTACACTCTATCCAGGTAAATTTATTATCCCTTCTGGGACATTTGAGAATCCAGGAATTTTAGTTCTCGGATCAAGTTCCTGGTGGAAAGATTATGATTTTGAACAGCCACTATTAGAAATTGTAAATTCTTCAATACAGATTGCTGATTCTGTTATTAAAGATTATTGTAATGGAATGTTAGGTTGTAATATGAGTGATGCAATGCCTGGATTATTTTTTGTCCTTGGTGAACATAATGTTATGGAAATTAAAATGAAATATAAGAAGAAATTAGAAGAAACTAATGTTAAACAAGATAATTGGTATAGAATTCTTGTCCGTCTCGCAGATTCTTTATGGTCACGTACGGCAGGTAATCCTCTAGCTATTTGGGATGAAATGCGATTAGCTGCTCGTAGCCTTAATTTCAATGATAAGCCTTGGCTAAAAGACTTTCAAACTGCTGAGCTTGTTCGTTGCAAGGCTTGTGGTGGGATGAAAAATCCTGAGTATCCAATATGTCCAACCTGTAAGAGTGTTGATATGACTCACCCAATGGCTAAGGAATTGAAGTTTGCAGTATGAGTGTAACCAGTAGTAGAACTGTTCAAGTTCAATTCTCTGGAGATATTACTGGAAATATAATTCAGTCTGCATTAGATAATGCTGTAGCTTTTGGAAAAGAGGATTTAGTAACACTAGCTATTGGTGCTAATACTATTTCCCCTCCTGTAGTTGCTGGATTAGTGGTCACTGGATTAACTATTATCCCACCTGCTGCTAATATCAATTTAATAACATTAAAAGGAATTACTGGAGATACTGGAGTCCCTTTGCATAAGACAGATCCTACATCAATAGCATTAGATCCTACATTCGTAAGTTTAATTTTAACTGTTACTGTACAAGTTAGTGGAGTTCGATTGATTTGGACATAGAAAATGCCAAGACCGTCTGAAATCATAACGACTGTAGCTTCTCTCATGAATGATTCAGCTCAGTCATTATATACTAATGTTGCTTGTTTGCCATATCTGAATCTTTCTTTAGATGAACTACAAGAAATATATGAGTTAAATGGACTTCCTGTAACGAATGAAACAAGTACAGCTATTAAGATTCCTAAAGGAACTAATTTACTCGGGTTTGATACAACTCCAGCTATGCCATCAGATTTAATTGAAATACAACAATTATGGGAATCTACAAGTGGTTTAAACAAGTGGACTCCTATGATAAAGAAGGAGATTATTCCACATTATCTAGAAGATAATACTACTATTTCTATGTTTTTAATCTGGGCTTGGGAACATGGAAGGATTAATTTAGTAGCAGCCAATGCAGATAATGATATAAAGATAGATTATACTGCTAGCTTATTTAATACACCAATTCAAATTAAAGATATTAATGTGAATCTTCCATTCACTAATGTCAAAACATATCTTGAGTATAAGACTGCTGCTTTATGTGCAATGTTTATTGCAGAAAACGAATCACGGGCTTTAGCTCTAGACTCATTGATAGGCTCTGCTCTTAGTAGAGCTTTAGGTATTCCTGTAAAAGGTATGCAATCTATTGTTACTAGACGCAGACCATTTAGAAGTTCATTTAAGAGAAAAGGTGTAAGTTACTAATATGGCAGTTAGAGATCATAGTGGATTAGCTATTGACAAATTCAATGGCTTATGGTCACGCGGTGATCTTGATAATACTCCTAGAGATCACTTTTCTGACTGTGGTAATGTAGCTTTTATAGGAGATTCATCTTTCAGAACACGTCCTGGAGTTGGAATTAGTCAAGGTGTCCTAGTTCCTCTATCTAATGTTAAAAGAGTTTATAATTATGCTACACAGGATGCTAATACATTATTAGTTCTTACATATGATGGAACGAATGGAAGTATATATCATATCGTTGGTCAAACTGTTCTTGGTCCAATAATAACTATTGCTGGAATGATTGATTTTGCATTTGTTCCATATGCTGGAAGAGCTTATATCTCACCATTCTCATCACAACAATTATTCGTAAGTTCTCCCTCTGCTGCATTAATTCCTGCTTTAGTTAGTGGTGCTGGAGTTGAAGCTGGAGTACATGGTTATGCCATTGTGTTTGTTACAGCTACTGGAAAAACTACACCATCTCCAATTGTAAATATCACAACAATAGCTCAATTAGCAAATCCAACAGTTGTTCCTGTATTAGCTGATTTGGGAGCAGGGGGTTCTAATTCTAGCAGTTTAGTTCCAGGAGCTACATATAAATGGTTATTCACTTATATGATAGATGGACTCGAAACTAATATTGGAGGATCAACTACTTTTGTAGCTCCTGCTAATAATCATTATATTGGGTTTGGGGTATCATCAGCCTGGCCATCCCAATCAATGATTGTAAATGTTTATAGAACATTAGCGAATGGTTCAGTCTTTTATCGTGAATATCAAAACAATATTTCTTCAACTATTTCAGTTGGTGCATCAGGTGGTTCTACTGTAGGTACTATAGATGATACTATTTTGGCTACTCGACCAGTTGCACCTTCTGTTAACTCTACACAAAGACAAAGAGTTAATCTCAGCCCTCTTCCTATTAGTTCTTCTGCTGGTGTAACTTCCAGAGAACTTTATAGAACTATTGCTGGTGGAGCACAATTAAAACTTCTGACAGTAGTAACTGATAATGTTACTACTCTTTATACAGACAGTGCGGCTGATGGAACTCTAGGAGCATTAGCACCTAAAGTAAATACTGCTATTATAGTTGGTTCATCCTTCATGGATAAGGGACTATCTGGTGAATTTGTATATGTTTATGCTGGTGATGGTACTCCAGCCAGAAAAGCTGCTGGTTCTGGTATTATTGGAACAATGACTATAGCTAATGGAGCCTCTGGTCATACAGATCCAGGAATGCACATATTTGGATTTGTATCACAGACTATATCTGGATATAATACTCCTCCTACAATTTTAACCCAATTCACTACTTCTGCCACTTCATCTGTGTCTTTTGGTTCTATTACTACAGATGGAAATCCTAATGTTGTAAAGAGACTATTAGTTGCTACTAAAGTAATTAAAACTTTTAATGGTAATTTAGCTGGTTATCAATTTTTCTTTGTACCTAATGCTGTACTTAATGATAATTCATCTACTGCATTAAATAATATATCATTTTTTGATGCTGATTTACTAGCTGACGCTTCACAATTAATAGATAATTATACAGAAATACCTGCTGGTGCTGTTTTAACAGTCTATCATAATAGATTATGTGTTGGGGCGACATTCAATAATATCTCAATATTTTTAGTAAGCCAACCTGGAGAACCAGAGGCTATTAGTCAAATTAGTGGTTTAATAATTGTTCCACCTGATGGAAATGCTATTACAAATGGACAAGAGTTACGTGATGTGTTCTACGTGTTTAAACGTTCTAGAACAGTAGCATATGTTGATAATGGTGGAGATCCATCTTCATGGGGAGAAATTGTAATTGACAATGCTCTAGGAACAAGTGTTCATGGAATTGCGACTGTTTTAGATAGTGGTTCATCATCTATAGATTTTTTAATTGTAGCCACATATCAAGGAATAACTCAATTTAATGGACGTTATGTAACTCCAGAGTTAAGTTGGAAAATTAGTAAATATTGGAGTAATTTAGATCGTACTGCTTTTAATAGAATTCAGATTGTAAATGCTCCAATCCAGAAAGAGCTTTATTGTATTCTTCCTAGCCGGAGATTGATGGTTGGTAATTATGCTAATGGACT
>JBGPGB010000005.1:0-15984 GCA_041483595.1 Nitrosotalea sp. | reverse complement strand
ATTATGATTTAGGAATGAATTATCTGAAAGAATGTCAAACTGTAATAATTTTTGTATTTGCTATATCTGCGCTTTTAGTAATGGTTATGCCACAAGCCCAAGCTGCGAGTTATCTTAGTAGTCCATTCAAATTAAAACACACTCCAACATTGTGTGAGGTAGAACCACAGGACAAAAATTTTCCATACATGGGAATTATGACATTATCCACAACACATGATAGCATTAACGACTGGCTCACACAACTAAACATAGGAATGGGAAACAACACGGTATGGAATATTAACGAAGTACAAATTCCTTTATCAATTCAGAAAGACTATAACTATACAGCATGTGATATCAGGATAAATTACATGTCACAACCTGTCAACAAGACAGAGACCCTTGAAACGGTGGGTACAAGTACTTTTGACATAGAAAACCACAAAGTATCGATAATTGTTTACTATTCAGAAATTGTCAATAAATTAATCCCATCTCAAAACTATGGATATGAATCAGTTGTCCAATATTCAGACAAACCAATGTCATATTTGAGACTAAAGCAAACAATTTCACATGAAATAGGACACGCCCTCGGATTGGCACATTATCATGAATCTAATCAAGACCAGCTAAACAAATGGATCAGTGGAGAGGAGGCGCCACCATCCGTAATGATAGAAGTACAAGGTGCAGCCGAAAAATACTTTGGTGTTACACAAAATGATGTTGCACAAATAAAATTAAAGTATGGACCCAAGGGCTTTGGAGAAAATGCATTTTTTGGCCTTCCTCATGAACTGGGAAACTTGGATAATAACGGTCAGACAGTTCAATCTTTGCCTGAATCACCAGATCAGGGACTATGTCCTAATGATCACTCGGTAGCCTCTGGTTCAGAATCATTGTTAACAAAAACTGCTGATAAAACGGGAATAACTGCCGTGTTCAATCATACTCCTCTGAACTTGTATGAACAATGTAAATATGTGTGGACTTTTGATTTTGTAAATGATAAAAATCCTGGACAGCACCTGTCAAACGTTTACTATGATATCATGATACAACAAGATGTCATGAGATCCCTTGCAAAAGAGCAAGGCAAGGACTTCTTTATTGCTGCTAATGGGAACGGAACAAATGAGATTGTGGTAAAAGAAAAGGAAGGTGTAGTTTATTATTGGATTGTTGTCTATTTGACACCTCCTGGGCATGATGATCCTGGAGTCATTGCTGGCTCGGCGCTGGTTTTCGAAAACGTTGCACACAAAACTCTTCCAAAAACAGTTCTAATCCCAAAAGAAATGGAACCATGGGTCAAAAATGTGGCAAAGTGGTGGTCGACAGATAAAATACAAGATCCTGAATTTATCCAATCTCTACAGTATCTACGTCAAGAAGGATTCATAATGATTAGCAAAACTTCTGATTCTAATGCAACCAATGTTCCATCTTGGCTAAAACAAGGCGCGGGTTTGTGGGCAACGGGTCAAATCTCTGATAAAGAATTCTTTCAAGAAATTCAATTTTTGACTGAAAACGGAATAATGATGCATTAAAAAGTCAACTTGCTGGAACACTAAATTTATGAGAACGTCATAAGTAAAGTTAATGATGACTCAAAAAAATAAAAAGGTTGTATAATTTTGATCTCGTAACCCTGCTTGACAAGTCTATGACTTGATTGGGATGGTGAAAAGATCTTCTTTTGAGACTCCCTTCCAGAGTCCTGTCATACCTTCTGGCTTGACTGACTCTATTTTCGTTATCTTTTGGATCTTAATATGATCGGGAGTTGGTGGCATCCAAAGCATCGCCATGTAATCTCCAACATTTCCTACAGCATCGGGTTTGGCAGAAAATATCTTGTCTTTTACAAAACCATTTGCTAAAAGGGCATCTGTTGCAGATTGTTCTAAATCTCTTCTACCATGTGTGAAAAGATAGACAGATCTTGTTGTATCTACTTGAATCAATACTATGCAATCAAATCCTGCTTTAATGAAGATTACGAAAACCAATCTTGGAATATATACCTCATAATTGAAGCCGAAAGCATTGGTCAATGTTCTAATTGTGGGCTCGGGGGGAAGAGAGCATGCTCTAGGTTGGAAACTTGCTCAAAGTAACAAGGTTGATAAAATTTACTATGCCCCTGGAAATGGAGGTACTTCAAACAATTTAGAAATTTCTTCTGAAGATCATGATGGTCTTGCTAAATTTGCTAAAGAGAATAATTGCTTAACAATAGTAGGACCTGAGACTCCATTATCGAAGGGAATAGTGGATGATTTTACAAAAAAAGGCCTTAGAATTTTCGGTCCAACAAAGGATGCTGCACAATTGGAATCAAGCAAGATATGGGCAAAAAATTTTATGAAAAGAAATGGTATTCTAACTGCAAGGTTTGAAGTCTTTGACGATCCAAAAAGAGCTATAGAGCATGCAAAATCTGTAGACTATCAATTGGTAGTAAAAGCAGATGGACTAGCTGCTGGCAAAGGTGTGATTGTATGTAATAATTCTTCTGACGCAATTGATGCAATTAACAAGATATTAGTCCAGAAAAACTTTGGTGATGCAGGGTCTCGAATTATTCTGGAAGAGAGAATAGATGGAATAGAAGCATCCTTCATTTCATTATCTGATGGAAATGTTGCATATCCTATGGCTACAAGTCAAGATCATAAGAGGATTTATGATAATGATAAAGGTCCAAACACTGGTGGGATGGGAACGTATTCTCCTACTCCTGTAATTGATGATTCCACTGCTGCGGAAATTCAAAAAAATGTTATTGAAAAGACAATAGCATCTATGAAAAAAGAAGGAATTGTCTTTAAGGGGTTTTTGTATGCTGGGATAATGCTAAAAGACCGGAAGCCATACGTTTTGGAGTTTAATGCACGAATGGGTGACCCCGAATGTCAGCCAATAATGATGCGTATGGAATCTGACCTGTTTGATTATATTCAGGCAAGCATTGATGGTACTCTCTCTTCTTTGCCTCTCATCTCATGGAAAAAACAAAGTGCAGTATGTGTAGTATTGGCATCTAAAGGATATCCTGGCTCATATTCAAAAAATGAAGAGATCTTAGGTCTTGATGACGCAACTCCAAACTCGCAGGTCTTTCATTCTAGCACAAGAAAAGAGAACGGTAAAGTTCTAACAAACGGTGGAAGAGTCCTTGGAGTGACAGCAATTGGAGATACTCTGGAGATTGCAATAAAAAACGTATACGCACGTGTGGATGAAATCACCTGGCCTTCCAAGTATTTTAGAACTGATATTGGCAAAAAAGGTCTTACTTGGGGTAAATGATTCCATCTTCTGTTACTATGCAATCCATTTTGACGTCATGGTCATCATGAGGAAATGACTTGAGTACTTGTTTTGCATATGACAGACCAATTTTCTTTGATTTTTTACCACTTAGATACCCATCGTAAAATCCAAAACCATATCCCAATCTGTATCCTTTGATTGTAAGTGCAATTGCTGGAACCAATACCACATCCAGGTTTTTGACATTCTCACATTTTTCCTTTGGCTCCATCACTGAAAAGTTTCCAAGCTCAAGATCTGAAAAACTTGAAATCTTTTTGAAGATTAGATCGTTTTTATCTACTTTGGGAAGTGCGATATCTTTTCCTTGATTGAAAAATTCTTGTAACAAGTCATGTGTTTGAACTTCACTTCCTATGGAGTAGTATGCTCCAACTATGGTAGCATTTCTGTAAAAGTCAATCTTTCTTAGATTGTCACGGATCCTACTACTTGCAATTTTTATAAAGTCCAGTGAAAGTTCATCTCTGGCATCTAACTGATGCTTGCGAAGTCTTGCTTTTTCAATTGTGTTGGACAAATTCTTTACTAATTGATGCAGCTGTAACGGTGTTTTTTAAAAGCATCGCTATGGTCATTGGTCCAACTCCACCTGGAACAGGCGTAACATATGATGCCTTGTTGATGACCTTGTCATAATCCACATCGCCTACAAGTTTTCCTTCTAGTCTTGCAGTACCAACATCAATTATCACCGCGCCTTTTTTTACCATATCTTCAGTTAGGATAAATTTTGACCTATCTCCAATCGCAGTGACAATGATGTCTGCACTCTGACAATACTCATTGAGGTTTCTTGTTTTTGAGTGACATGTTGTAACTGTTGCATTTTTCTCAAGCATTAGGTTGTAAAGTGGTTTTCCAACAAGATTGCTTCTGTTTATTATGACCGCATTTTTTCCTTCAAGATCAATTTTATAATAGTCAAACAATTCCATTATTCCAGAAGGGGTACAAGGCTTGAGAATTGCCCTTCCAGATGTGAGAAGACCAATATTGTATGGTGTTAAACCATCAACATCTTTGAAAGGTGATATTCTTGAAGTAGTTTAAAATTCATCTAGTTGGGGCGGTAGTGGAAGTTGAACTAGTATTCCATGAACCGAATCATCCTTGTTTAATAACTCGATTAAGGAATTCATCTCTTTTTGAGAAAATGTTGCAGGAAGTTTATGGTCTTTGGTTGTAATTCCAACATCTACACATGCTTTTTGCTTGTTTTTTACATATGTTGCAGAGGCAGGATCTTCGCCTACCAGAACTGTGGCAAGACATGGAGTTATTCCCATCTCTTGTAGTTCCTTGACAGCCAAACTTACTCTAGCCTTAACGGAAGTTGCTACTGCAATGCCATCTATTTTCTGTCCAGTCAAACAAACTTGAATTATTTTTTGGATATTTAATCTTTGGAAATATCTATTATGGCATGAAATGAATTCTCTAGTTGCATTCAGGTTTTGATGATTTTATAATCAAGTGAATAATTGGTTTGATAAATCTAGACATCTAGTAAGAGTTGCATGTTTTCAATTCTTCATTTTTGATAATGGGATAAATCAAGCCTTGATGCAAATAACTTGCTAATATTGCGTATTGAGATATTTGTTATTCCAGCTGCTTTGGCAATATCCTTCTGGGTCTTATTCTCACAATTTGCTATTGCTGCCAGATAAACAGCAGCAGAAACTAGTACCATCGGGTGTTTTCCGGTACAGAGTCCTTTTACTTCTGCTTTTTTCAGTATATCTAATGCATCTCTTCTTGTCTTTTCGCCCGTACCTATCATGGAAGATACTCTTGTGACAAAGTCGGATGGATCAAATGGTTCAATCTTTAGATCTAGATTTCTAATTAAAAGTCTGTAAGCCTTTGTAAGATCTTTTTTTCTTATGTTTGCAACATTAGCTATCTCTCTTAAGGTTCTTGGGATGCCTGCCTTTCTGCAGGCAGCATAAAGAGAGGCACATAAGACAGAATCGATGCTTCTACCACGGGTCATCTTCATGGCAACTGCTTTTCTATAGATATATGCACTTTCTTCCATTGTAGAATCTGGGATTACAAGTTGTGATTTTACAGTATTTAACAAATTGAATGCCTTTCTTAGATTTTGCTCTGTGGGACCTGACTTGCTTCGGTTATCCCATATTCTCAATCTGCTAAAAGTATTTTTTGTATGGGACGACAAAGAATTACCAGATGCGTCTTTATTCCCATGATCTATGGTAGTAGATAATCCTCTATCGTGAATTGTAAGTGACGAGCCAGCCCCCGATCTAGTTCTAGAGTTGAATTGTTCCAAAGTATATGTTCGAAATTCAGGACCCGTATCCTCTGTTTTTTCAGCAAGAACTTGACCACAAGTTAAACACAGAATTTCGCCTGTACTATTATCAGTTACTAAAGGACCTTTAGTGCAATGATCTATCCCACACTTGTCAAAGATTTCTTTTTGCAAGTCGGGTAACAAATAGTCATTTTACTTATTTAGGGATTTGCAAACAATACAAGGGTTATTTTGCAGTAGGTTAAGCTAACTCTTATTACATAAAATTAGAATGACTAGCTTGTTTAAATTATAAATTCAGGAAAGACCGGCATGCCACATGTTATTTTTGATAACGGAGTTAACCTTGAGGAATTTTCATTAAGATTCCAAAATATAAGTCAAGAGAAACCATTCCCAATTAAAATAGACAATATTTTTCTTGACAAGAAAAAAAAACGTGCACTAATACCCGTGACAACTGACAAGGGAAATCAAGAATTCATAATTGAAATAATTTCAATGCAACAGAGATCTACCTTGAGGATTTTCACAGAAGGAAGTCTTGCAAAGTCTGATTTTGTGAAAAGTGCGATGGGATTAATTGCAAAATCCATACTAAGAACATTTGGAAATATTAGAATTTTTAGCACAGATATAGGAAACTATATTCCAAAAAGAATAGTTGACAAGGAAGATTAGTAGAATAATTTTGTTCATTCCTAATTTTGCTACGTATGATGCCCTAACATTGTTGATTTGGTCTGTCAAGACCTAGTTAATGTTTTAAGACTTTAAATCAACATATATCTATATCCAGAATAATATCGTATAGTTAAAATCATTAAGCGCCAACTCGCAGGGGGATAGTTGACAATTGTCTTTGATACAAATGAGTACATAGAAAAAATTGCAAAAAGCAATACATATTTTCACACATTCATAAGCAACGAAAATCTTGCCGCCGGAATTCTTCGATTAGATCCAGGTGAAGAAGATACCCAAGAGCCGCACGAAAGTGACGAGATATATTATGTAGTAAAAGGAGATGGATTTCTTACCGTGGGCAACAAAGATTATCCTGTTTCAGAAGGCATGTCCTATTATATTGCAAAAAAAATTCCACACCGATTTCATGGAAATAAAAAAGAACTTGTTGTACTGTACTTTTTTGGCGGACCTGACACCTAGGAAATTATTGTCTTTCTGCCAACTATCTTTATTTTACCTTTTGCAAATTGGTTTACGGCCTTTGGATAAATTCTGTGTTCTTGCTTTAGAATTTTCTTAGAAAGACTCTCTTCAGTATCATCGTCTTTTACTTTAACAACTGCCTGCAAAATGATAGGTCCTGTATCTACTCCTTCATCTACAAAGTGAACTGTGCAACCAGCATATTTTACTCCATACTCCAAGGCTTGTTTCTGGGAATGCAGTCCTGGGAATGAAGGTAATATGGCTGGATGAATATTCATTATTCTTCCCTTGTAATGCTTGATAAATTCTGGACTCATTATTCTCATAAATCCTGCAAGACATATCAGACCATTTTGAGGGGTGACCTTGAATTTTTCCAAGGTTACTACTAGACTAGAATCATACTCCCAGTTTCCACCCTTGAGGCCATTACTTTCTACAACAGCTGTTTTTACACCTAGTTTTTGGGCAATTTTAATGCCCTCTGCATCTGGTTTGTTTGAAATTACTATTGCAGGATTGACAGGGATTTTATTTTTTTTAATGGACTTGAGTATGTTTTCCATGTTACTTCCTCTGCCTGAGATCAAGATGGCAAGGTTTATCATATTTTGACCTTGGCTTCATGTGAATAAACACTTTACTAATTTACATCTCTTTTCCAAGTTTTCAAACTTGGTCCATCTCAAGACCGATAGAAAGTGATTGTGTTTTGAAGATTTGAAAAGAATCAATGATGAAAAAATAGTAGTTTTATTATTGTTAGCATACAATCAATTCAAGTAAAATCTCGGGCAAACAGGTTCACATGGTTTCAGGATTTGACCCTGACAGGAGATCGTCCCATTTGCCTAATGATATGATAGTTTTACTGACTAAAAAGGAACGCGTATAATTTCTTAGAATATAATTACTTTCATTACTGTCTCGAGTAATTTCCAAAAAATCATAACTTACGTAATTATATGGACAGTGTCTATTCTCATGCGTAAAGGGTGGCTTACTATTTTTACTCTTTGTCTATATACTCGTTTTGACTGGCAATCACCTTATCTTTAAGAATAATCAAATTAGCAAACGTTTTTTCACTTGGTGATTTATATTTGAAAAATCGTTAGATCGATGTGTAACAAATCATACAAAATGTTGTGCCAGACTAATCTTGCAATTTATATCCCATCTGATAACCACACATGTCAAATTGAGATCAACAGTCAAGATGACATCAAACGGAATTGTCGTAATTCATAATGATAAAAAAGTTAATCTTGATCCAAAACGCGGAACAGAAAATGAGATAAGTTTTGTCTCTCATGCACATATGGATCATTTACACAACCAGCGTGGAAAAGGCGTGCTTATTGCCTCAAAGCAGACAACTGAGATTGCAAAACTTAGGGGTTATTCAATTGAGAACTATGTCGAGGAGTATGAGAATTTTTCAATGATTAATGCAGGGCATATTTTGGGAGCAAAGGGACTCTTGTTTGATGATGTATTTTATACAGGAGATATATCGATTCGTGATAGGGGTTTTATGAAAGGCGCAACGGCACCAAAATGTAAAACTCTGATTACCGAATGCACTTTTGGCATGCCTGAATATGTATTTCCTTCAATTGATGAAACCGTAAAAAGAGTAAATGAGATAATCTCAGAGCTTTATGCCAAAGGAAAACCTGTCATTTTATTAGGATATGAACTTGGAAAGGCACAGATTTTATCATACCTGTTTTCTCACTGGCAGCCGTATTATCATGATTCAGTAAAAAAAGTAAATGATCTATACCGAGAATTTGGAGTTCCACTTGGTGAATCCCTTGGCCATACAGAAGCAGAATCACAGGGACTTCTTGAGAAAAAACCATGGCTTATGATTGCACCCAACATGAATGGAAGAAATAACTTTGTAAAACACATGAAGTCCAAGTATGACGCAATAACTATGGGCTTTAGTGGTTGGGCACAATCATCGAGGTTTTCTTTTGCACGGGGACACGATTATTCTATTCCGCTAAGTGACCATTGTGATTACAACGAGTTGGTTAACCTGGTAAAAAGTTGCAGTCCTGAAAAAATTTATACTGTCCATGGATTTGTAGACGAGTTTGCGGCAGACTTGGTCAAGATGGGGTACGATGCACAGCCTTTACGAGAAGGTCAGATTGATAGTTACCTCTAAAATGGGTTTACGATGTCTCGAACATGCGCTAAAACGGTCTAAAATAGACACAAGATAATTTTTTCATCACTTTTTACCTGAATTAATATTACTATTTTACATGTTTACAAAAATGAGAATGGGTTACAATCTTTAATCTGCAAGGTTCTCATGAATATTTGAAATCTGCTGATATCACGTAAACTTTCGAATTGCTCTATTGTAGGCAACGCCGAATCTGTGAGCTTCATCTCTTGCATGCTGTAAAACCTTTAGCGCAACATTATTTCTTGGCATGACAATTGGTTTGTTAAGTTTAGGCTGGTAGACTTCTTCGTTTTCTTTTGCAAGTGAAACACAAGGAACTTTTACTCCTACTGAATGTAATGCATCAAGAGCTGCATTTAGCTGACCACGTCCACCGTCGATTAAAATCAAATCTGGCATACCTGCTTTTTCTTCTTTTAGTCTCAGATAACGTCTTTTGACTATCTCATTTATCATTGCAAAATCATCTCTTCCCTTAACTGTCTTGATCTTAAATTTGCGATATCCTTGCTTGTGGGGTTTGCCATCTACAAGACAAGACATGGAACCTACTGCATAGTCTTCACCGTGATTTGATATATCAAAACACTCTATTGTCTTTGGAATATTTTCAAGTCCTAGTTTTTCTTGAAGTTCAATTAGTGCAGGGTCTGCACCCTTTGATATTATGAGCGAAATATTTCTCATGATAAGATCAATGATCTCTCGTCTTTTTCCAGAGATTGGCACTATGATGTTTATCTTAAAGCCTGAAGTTCGTGAAAGCACTTCTTCAAGTATCTCTTTTTCCTCTGGCATATTACTTACAATGACATTCTTTGGAATTGGATTTGTAGAATAATATTGGGACAAGAAACTAGAAAATGAATTATCTCCAACCAAATCAAAAGAAAACTTGTTTCTATCTTTTATCACACCATTTGAAAGTCTGAAACTCATAAGATATGCAGTCTGATCTTTTATTTTGATTCCAAAATATTCTTCATCGGAGCCTGCTCTTGGAGATTCCATATTTTGTTTTATTTGTAGACTGGAAAGTCTTTGCAATGTTTCGTGTATTTCTTTTGCTCGTTCATATTGGTGACTCTCAGAAGCTTGTTTCATCTCTAAGTCCAATCTGTTTACAAAATCTTCTAATCTCTGTTTGCCCTTGAGAATAGATTCTAGTTCAGCAATATTTTTTGCATAATCTTCTTGAGCCTCCTTGAATTGGCATGGCGCATCGCAGTTTCCAAGATGATACTCTAAACATGCTTCTTTTGGGAGTTTTTTGCAAATTCGAATCTTGAAGGTCTTGCGCAAAAGACCTATGGATAGCATCTTTGAGCTTCCATGAGTAAATGGTCCGTATACTTTTCCTCCTCCAAGAAATTCACCTGTTCTTGTACGCCTTGCTACCATGAGGCGAGGGTATTGTTCATTTGTTATTCTAAGGTAGGTGTATCTCTGCTGATCCTTTAGTTCTATATTGTATGGAGGTCTATATCGCTTGATCATGTTTGCTTCCAGCAAAAATGCTTCCTCTTCGTTATCTGTCAGGACAAACTCGATATCGTGGATTTTCTCTACGAGTTTCTGGGTCTTGTAGTTTTGATTTTTTAAAAAATATGATTTTACACGATTTTTTAAATTTTTTGCCTTTCCGATATATAGTATCTTGTCACTATAACCCTTCATTATGTAAATTCCAGGATGTGTTGGAATTGTTACCTTTGATATGTCAAGAGTCATTTTTTAAAATACGCTTTAGATATTGACCTGTGTAGCTTCTAGGGTTTTGAGCTACTTGCTCAGGAGTTCCCGTTGCAACCACTGTACCCCCACCATCTCCGCCTTCTGGACCCAAGTCAATTATCCAGTCTGAATTTTTGATTACATCCATGTTGTGCTCGATTATTATTATTGTATTTCCTAGTTTTACAAGCCTGTTTAACACTTCAAGTAATTTTTGAACATCTGCAAAATGAAGTCCGGTTGTTGGCTCATCCAATATGTACACAGTTCTACCCGTGTCACGCTTTGAAAGTTCAGATGAAAGTTTTACACGTTGGGCCTCTCCGCCTGATAATGTGGTTGCGGCTTGTCCAAGCTTGATGTATCCAAGACCTACGTCGACAACGGTCTGAAGCTTTCTTTGAATTGAAGGGATATTTGTAAAAAATTCTAATGCCTCATCTACTGTCATTGCAAGAACATCTGAGATATTCTTGTCTTTGTAGTGGACTGAAAGTGTTTCAGAATTGTAACGCTTTCCTTTACATTCGTCACAAACTACATAAACGTCTGACAGAAATTGCATCTCTATCTTTTTGACGCCATCTCCTTCACATGCAAAACATCTGCCATCGGCTACATTGAATGAAAATTGCCCTGGGGTGTAACCGCGTTCCTTTGATAGTTCTGTTCCGGCATATAGTTCCCTAATTGAAGTAAAAGCTCCAATGTATGTGGCAGGATTTGAACGTGGAGTGCGTCCTATTGGAGATTGGTCTATTCCTATCACCTTGTCAATTTCATCCAATCCTGTGATTACCTTGTGTCTTCCAGGTCTGTCTAATGAGCCGTATATTTCTAAAGCCAACGCCTTGTAGAGTATATCGTTTACAAGGGTGGATTTTCCAGAACCTGACACTCCTGTTACAGTAATCATCATTCCGAGCGGAAATTCAACATCAATATTTTTGAGATTGTTTTCTGCTGCGCCTATTAGGACCAACTTGCCTTTTTGATCATGCTTTTTTTTGGTAAGTTTTATTGCGTCATGGTTTTTGAGATATTTTCCTGTAATTGATTTTTCACTTTTTAGAATTTCATTTATTGTACCTTCAAAGACCACGTTTCCTCCATTGACTCCTGCACCAGGACCTAAATCTATAATCCAGTCTGAACTTCGCATTACTTCTTCATCGTGCTCTACAACAAGTATTGTGTTTCCTAGATCACGAAGCTTTGTTAGTGTCTTGATTAATTTTGCATTATCTCTTTGGTGTAATCCAATTGTAGGCTCGTCAAGAACATAAAGTACTCCTGTAAGATTTGATCCTATCTGTGTCGCAAGTCTGATTCTTTGGGCTTCTCCTCCTGATAGGGTAGAGCTTACCCGATTAAGTGTAAGATAATTCAATCCTACGTTTTTTAGAAATTCCAGTCTTGAGAGAACCTCTTTTAAAATAGATTTTGCAATATATTTTTCGGTCTCACTTAGCTGGAGATTTTTGAAAAATTCATAACAAGAATCAATTGACAAGTCACAGACATCCATTATTGATAGTGAATTTATTGAAACTGCAAGCGCTTCATCTTTTAATCTTCTTCCCTTGCACAAGTTACACGGAGTCTCTCGCATGAACTTGCTTAGCTCTTCTCTTTTTGATTCAGAATCCGTTTCGGCAAAATTTTTCTGTAGACTTGGAATTACCCCATGAAATGTATTGGTATACTCCCACCTGGAATCAGTTGACTGGGATTCATATGAGAATTTTACAGCGTCTTCACTTCCATACAAAATCACTTGAAGTTGTTTTGGACTCATCTTGTTAATTGGGGTCATCAAATCAAAACCATATTTTTTTCCTACATCGCGTAGGGTCTGTCGCCTAAATGATGAAAATCTACCTGACCATGGAACTATTGCTCCATCTAGGATGGATTTTGTCTTGTCTGGTATTAGTAAATCATGTTCAAACTCCATCTTTACTCCTAGGCCATGACATGTCTTACATGCTCCAAATGGTGAGTTAAAAGAGAAACCTCTGGGTTCTAGTTCACCTATTGAAATTCCACAAAAGGGGCATGCGTTATTTTGGGAATATATCTTCTCTTCAGCATCCACAACCATGACATCTCCTTTTCCTGCCTTGAGTGCAGTCTGGATGGATTCGTAGAGTCTACTTTTTTCCTCCCAGGATGCCTTGACTCTGTCAACTACGATTTCTATGTTATGCCATTTTTGTTTGTCAAGTGATGGAAACTCTTCTACTATCTCGATTATTTCTCCATCTACTCTAATCCTGGAATAGCCTTGTTTTTTTATCTCTTCGAACAGTTTTTCATACGTTCCTTTTTTTCTTCTGATGAGGGAGGCAAGGATTAGAATTTTTCTTCCTTCGGATTCTTTGAGAATTGATTCACAAATTGATTCCACTGACTGGTTTGAAATCTTACGAGAACACCTAGGACAGTGCGGAGTCCCAATTCTTGCATAGAGTAATCTTAGATAATCGTAAATTTCTGTTATAGTTCCAACTGTAGACCTTGGGTTTTTGCTTGTAGTTTTTTGCTGAATTGATATGGCAGGAGATAATCCTTCAATTGAATCAACATCTGGCTTGTTCATCATCTCAAGGAATTGTCTTGCATATGCTGAAAGTGATTCAACATATCTTCGCTGACCTTCTGCATATATTGTATCAAAGGCAAGGGTTGATTTTCCAGATCCAGATAGTCCTGTAATTACTACAAGTTTATTCTTTGGAATGTCTACATTGATGTTTTTTAGATTGTGTTCCCGTGCACCACGGATAATTAACTTGTCATTCATTTCGTAATTGTTTTTGTAACTTTGTTAGCTTGTCACGATATTCAATTGCATGTTCAAAATCAAGCTCTTCGGCAAACCGTTTCATGGTAGCTTCAATCTCAATTGCCAAAGTCTGGACATCGTGCTTTGACATGTGCTTTGTTTCATCTAGTACAATAGTTTGCTGTGGTATTGCCTTCACGATAGTAGTTGGGATAATTCCCATCTTTTGATTGTATTCTAACTGCTTGTTTCTTCTTCTTTCTGTCTCAGATATTGCAAGCTTCATAGATTGGGTCATTTTATCAGCATACATTATCACTGAGCCATCTAGATTTCTTGCAGCCCTTCCAAATGTCTGGATTAAACTAGTGATATTTCTCAAAAATCCCTCCTTGTCTGCATCTAGAATGGCAACTAGTGAGACTTCGGGGATATCCAGGCCTTCTCTTAGGAGGTTTATTCCTACTAGGACATCGAATTCGCCTAATCTGAGTTGCCTAATTATCTCAGTTCTCTGCAGGTTTTCAATCTCAGAGTGTAGATATCTTACTTTTACTTGGTGCTTTGACAAGTATTCTGCCAAATCTTCAGCCATTCGTTTTGTTAATGTTGTAACTAGTACACGCTGGTTCTTCTCTACACGTTTTTTTATCTCTGAAATCAAGTCATCCATTTGATTCTCAGTCTTTCTTACCTCTACTACCGGATCTACAAGACCTGTTGGTCTGGTCAACTGCTCCACAATGTGGAAGCTATGGGTTCGCTCATAATCGCTAGGTGTTGCAGAAACAAATATTGTATTTTTGATATACTTTTCAAACTCTTCAAACTTGAGGGGTCTATTGTCAAATGCACTTGTAAGTCTAAAGCCATAATCTATTAGAGATTTTTTTCTTGTATGGTCTCCATTGTACATTCCATGTAATTGTGGCAATGTGACATGCGATTCATCAATTACCAGTAAAAAATCATCTCCAAAAAAATCTAAAAGACAAAACGGGGGCTCACCTGGTTTTCTTCCATCAAAGTGTCTTGAATAATTTTCTATTCCAGAGCAATATCCTAATTCTTCAATCATTTCTAAATCATATTTTGTTCTCATCTCAAGTCTTTGCCTTTCAAGCTCTGGAAGTTCTACTAGTCTTTCTTTTAGTTCATTTCTAATTGATTGGACTGCCATTTTTCTTACATCTGCTGCAACCAAGTAATGTTTTGCAGGATATATCTTGATTCTAGCAACTTGTTTCTTCTCTTTTAGTGATACGGGATCACAAATTGAAATCTTTTCTACTTCATCTCCAAATAATGAAATCCTAACAATTGAATCAGAATATGCTGGAATTATATCAATTGTGTCTCCCTTGATTCGAAATCTACCTGCTAAAAGTTCTGTATCATTTCGGTCGTATCTTGCACTGACAAGTTTTTTAATTAATTCTCCTCTGCCAATCTCAGAATCCTTCTCAATTGTAATTGACATACTCTCCCACTCGCTAGGTGAGCCAAGTGAGTAGATGCAGGATACTGTGGCAATTATGATTGTGGGCTCTCCTGACAAGAGCATGGCAGTTGCCTCGAGACGAAGTTTTTCTATTTTTTCGTTAATCTGTGTATCTTTTTCAATATAGGTGTCAGTCTGAGCTATGTAGCTTTCAGGCTGATAGTAATCATAGTATGAGACAAAATATCCTACGTTATTTTTTGGAAAAAATTGTTTTAGTTCTGCATAAAGCTGGGCAGCCAAAGTCTTGTTATGCGATATGACCAGAGTCTTTTTTCCAGTTCTAGCGATTGCATTTGCAACTGTAAAAGTCTTACCACTTCCTGTTACCCCCAATAAAGTCTGGATCTTTTTTCTTCTTATTCCGTCAACTAGCTGCTCTATTGCCTGTGGCTGGTCTCCAGTAGGGCTAAATTCAGAAACTAACTCAAATATTGGATTTTCTAGCAAACATTACAAATTTGTCTTGTTTCAAATTTAAAGCAATGGTAGTTATGATATATTATTACCAACTAGGCTCTTCTGAAACTTGAAGACCGTCTTTTGTCTTTGTAATACCCATCATTTTAACAGTATTTTGTGAAGTTGGGGAGTTACGCTCTAGGATCTTTTTTGCAATCTCTAGTCTTGTCTTTTTGTCCATGTGTTGACCTATCTTGTATTTTCCTCGCATCGTAACCGGTATTACCTTGATTATTGCAACCTCTTCTACAACATTCATGTGCGGAGTTAGTTCTTCATACCCTCCTTCTGGCTGGTATTTTTTCATTAATTCATTTAGCGCCATTACTTTTTCTTTTGAATCTGAAACTAGACTTGCCCTTCCCTTGATTACCACGCTAATGTATAGTGTATCTGCTTGCGATGCATCAGTTGGGGATGAAAAGTATGAGGGTAAAAATTCCAAACTTTGGTCTACCTCAAAGCCAACCTTTGGATTCTTTGATATGTTTTCT
>JBGPGB010000004.1:0-18126 GCA_041483595.1 Nitrosotalea sp. | reverse complement strand
TTCCGAGTCTTAGATTAGTTTTCTTACCTGTTGCAAGTTTTCAGAATCATCACGTCGTTCATCAATTGGAGTCTCCAAGATGAGTGGGATGTCATTTGATTTAGCAAATCTGACAAAATATGTCAGTCCTTTTTTTCCAATATTACCAAGACCGATGTGTTCATGTCTATCCACCCTACATCCAATTTTGCCTTTTGAGTCATTTAGATGAATTATCTTGATATTTTCCTTTCCCACCAGTTTGACAAATTTATCAAGCGTTCGTGAAGCCTGGCTCATTGTTTGCATTTCATATCCTTCTGCAAATGCATGACAGGTATCAAAGCAGATTCCAAATCTTCCAAGCGGTTCAAGATGTGAGAAAATTTTTTCAAATTCTTCAAAATTTGATCCTACGCTATGTAGGAAACCAGTATTATTTTCCAAGAGAATAGTAACATCATCAGGAGTCTTTTCTGCAGCTACCCTAAATGCCTTGACAATTGTTTCCATACCTTTAGCAGAACCTGCACCCTTATGGCTTCCAAGGTGAGCAACAAGATACGGTATTCCAAGCTTGCTGCTCCTTTTTGTTTCTTCGATTAATGAAAGTATGGATTTTCGAAATGAGGTCCTATCTGGTGATGAAAAGTTTGGCGGGTATGGCATGTGTGCGACTGTAGCATCCTGGTCAATCTTACTTTCTTTCACCTTTTTTCTAAAACAATCACATTCCTTTGTAGATAGGACAGGAGCTGTCCATCCTCGAGGATTTCGAGTAAAAATTTGAAATGCATTGCACCCAAGGAGTTTTGCGTTATCAACTGCGTTACATAACGAGCCCCCGATAGAAACGTGTACACCAACTTTAATGTTTGATGAATTCATTGTAACCAAATCAGTCTTATCAATGGGTCTCATATATTCAAGTTTAGCGTTCCTTTCACTATGGACATGTAGAAACTTTATCTACTTATTATACAAATATCTCAATTTCAAGATCTCGCAGATGAGATCAAACTTCGATGAACCTAATCAAGAATCTTTGGAGTTAATTAATCAGTCTAGATCCTTCATTAAAAGCATGAACATATTGATTTTGATTCACCAAGAGACTCAAGTTGGGTTTCGTTATGACTTTATTATCATGTAATTTTTAATTTGTTTGTTAAATTTGCACAAATACAAAATTATCTAAAAAGGTTTATCTCAAGTAAAATGTATCTAAAATTCATTGACTGTTGATCAGACAAAGTTAGAAAAATTCATGGAAAAAGCTGTTTTAGATATTGGAGGAGCTGCAAGTGCTGCACTTGTAGTAATAGGCGATAAACTCGGTTTATACAAAGCATTAGCTGATGCAGGACCATTAACTCCATTAGAACTTTCTAAAAAGACAAGAACTAGTGAACGATATATACAGGAATGGCTGGCAAACCAAGCTGCTGGCGGCTATATTATGTATGATCTTAACAAGGGACAATATTTTATGACTGAAGAACAGGCATATGCCTTGGCAAAAGAAGATAGTCCTGTATTTTTACCTGGTGCATTTCAGATAATGACATCACTTATCAAAGATGAGCCAAAAATAACAAAAGCCTTTGTTACAGGAAATGGAGTTGATTGGGGAGACCATGATCCTGGTTTGTTTGAAGGGACAGAACGCTTTTTCAAGCCCAATTATCTTGCCAATTTAATAACCAATTGGATACCATCACTTGATGGTGTAGACAGCAAACTCAGAAATGGTGCAAAAGTAGCTGATATTGGCTGCGGTCATGGGTCATCGACAATCCTCATGGCAAAGACATATCCAAATTCAACTTTTGTTGGTTTTGATTATCACATGCCTTCTGTAGAATGGGCACAAAGAGAAGCTGAAAAGGCAGGTGTAGGCGATAGGGCAAAATTCGAAGTAGCTTCATCAACAAACTTCCCTGGACATGATTATGATCTAGCTACCTTTTTTGATTGCTTACATGACATGGGAGATCCAGTAGGCGCAATGATCCACACTAAACAATCACTGAAAAAAGATGGAACCCTTCTTCTTGTTGAACCGTTTGCAAATGACAAATTAGAAGATAATTTGAATCCTATTGGAAGAATTTTTTATGCTGCTTCTACTATGGTTTGTGTACCTGCTTCTCTTGCTCATAATGGACCTGCCCTTGGCGCTCAAGCTGGAGAGGAGAAATTAAAGCAGGTCGTGATGGCAGGTGGATTTACACGCTTCCGTCGTGCTACCCAAACCCCATTTAATTTAATACTTGAAGCAAGGCCTTAGGATTAAACAGCTCTATTTATTCTCACATTATTTGAATTTAGGATCCATGAGATGATAATGACCAATGAACCCCATTTCTTAACATAATTTAATAAAACCAAATTTTCTAGCATGCGTTTGAATTAATAGTACAGATATTTATAAAAAAATAACATGGATTATGATGTTGTAATAGCAGGTGGAAGTGTCTCAGGACTATTATGTGCACGCGAAATTGCAAGAAGAAATTACAAAGTCCTTGTAATAGAAGAAGACTCTGAAATTGGAACTCCAGAGCACTGTGGAGGAGTAGTTAGCATTTCTGGGATAGACGATTTGGGAGTTATACCAACGAGGTCTACACTTGACAACAAGATTCGCTCTGCCAAGTTGGTGGCGCCATCTGGAAAAAGTTTCACTTTAGATGCAAGAGCTCAGCAAGTCATAGTCTTGGACAGACGTGAGTTTGACAAGCAGATTGCACATCAGGCCCAAGTCAGCGGAGCTGAGATTAGAGTAAGATCATCATTAAGAGAGATAACAAAACAAGGAGTAAGAACTTCAGATGGAGAAATAAAATGCAAAGTTGTGGTAGATGCAAGAGGTGTATCATCGCTTGTTCAAAAAGATAGAACGGGCATACTCCAGTCAGCACAATACGAAGTCTTTGCAGATTGGATAGATAAAGAGAGAATTGAAGTTTATCTTGATCAAGATAAATATCCTGGATTTTTTGCATGGGTGATTCCAACAAGAAGAAATGAAGCTAAAATAGGAGTAGCAGGAAGAGGAATAAACCCAGCATTAGCAATAGAAGAATTCCTCAAGAAAAAAGGAAAACACTCTACTATTAGAAAGATATTTGCCCCTATCTGGATAAAAGGACCAATCAAAGAGTTTGTCACAGGAAATGTAATCACTATAGGAGATGCGGCAGGACAGGCAAAACCCACAACTGCCGGAGGGATTTATTCTTCTGGACTTGGAGGAATACTTGCAGGAAATGCAATTTTCAAATTCTTGGAATCAGGCATGGAATCTACACTATCAGAATATCAAAAAAGATGGAATGAGAAATTTGGTAAAGAATTTGAAAATATGGTTCTTGCAAGATCTTTCCTTGAGAGACTGGACAACAAATCAATTAACTCAATATTTGAATCTACAAAATCAGAGACACTGGAGGAGATCTCAAAAGAGGGAAGTTTTGATTTTCACACTGTCTCCATTGCAAAGATATTGGGTGTACGAGGATCGGTTAAAGTGGTTCAGGCGATTCTTGGAAATGAATTAAGAAGATTATTGAATTGATTAATAATTGATAAGCAAGATATAAATTCGGTAGAAAACGAGTTTTTTTCATGTCGTCAGCTATAGTATTACCTGTGTGCACTTCGTGCCATAGACCAATAATGCCTAACGACAAGTGTGTAAAATTCAACTGTCCTAACTGTGGCTCCGCCCTACTTTGGAGATGTGAAAGTTGCAGAGAGGCAGCAAGAGCATACAAATGTAATTCATGTACTTTTGAAGGACCATAAAGAAATGGCACGTCTTTCACTTCGAGCAAAAATTCTCCCAACTGGAACGGAAATAGATCTAGATGGAGTTGCAAAGAAGATAAGTTCTACATTACATGAAGGTATAACACTTTCAAGATACACGAAGGAACCACTTGCTTTTGGTCTCTATTTTCTAAATGCGGAATTTTCCCTAGACGATAAAGAAGGGCAAATGGATTATCTAGAAAATGCAATTCGAGCAATAGAGGGTGTAGGAGAATTCGAAGTGTTAGGTTTAAGCAGAACGTCTGTCGATATGAAGTAGGTGCGTTTTTGGTAAAAAAAGATGAACTTCTTCAAATGCGTGTGGGGGAAGCAAAGCAGAGAGATGTTGGAAAAAGAAGAGCTAGAATAGAGCCTGAGGCAATGGAATTTTTAAAAGTGGAAGCAGGTGACTCGATTGAAATCATAGGAAAAAGATCAAGTTGCGCAGTAGTCTGGCCTGCAGATGACGATAATAAAACTCCAGATGTCATACGAATCGATGGCCAAACAAGAAAGAATGTTGGCGTTGGAATAAACGATCTAGTCAATGTGAAAAAAGTGCTAGCCAAACCTGCAAAGAGTATAACCTTGATGCCAGTAAACGGCAACGTTACCGTTGATAAAGAATTTACAGATTTTGTAAAAAACAGACTCAGGGGGTTACCCATTTCAGAAGGTGACGAGATATCAGTCATGATTCTTGGAAATTCAATGGACTTTAAGATTCACAAGATTTCACCAAAAGGTATTGTCAAGATAGAACGAAGTACTTCTGTCACTATACTTACTGAAGCATCTGTTGATAAAAAAATACGAGTTACATTTGACGAAATTGGTGGTCTTAAGACACAGACAAAGAGAATGCGAGAAATTGTAGAATTACCACTCAAGCATCCTGAAATTTTTACAAGACTCAACATAGAGCCACACAGTGGCATACTACTTTATGGCCCACCAGGATGTGGTAAGACACTGATTGCAAAGGTACTAGCTAGTGAATCAGAAGCGAATTTCTTTTCAATTAATGGCCCAGAGATAATGAACAAGTATTACGGAGAAACAGAGGCAAGACTACGTGACATTTTCAAAGAAGCAAAAGAAAACTCGCCGAGTGTAATATTTATAGATGAAATAGATGCAATCGCTCCGAAAAGAGAGGAAGCATATGGGGATGTTGAAAAAAGATTTGTAGCCCAGCTTTTAGCTTTGATGGATGGGCTCAATGACAGAGGAAACGTCATAGTTCTCGGAGCCACAAATAGGCCAGAGAGTGTTGATCCAGCCTTACGAAGACCTGGTAGATTTGATAGGGAGATTGAAATCTCTGTTCCCAATGCAGATGGCAGATTAGAGATATTACAGATTCACACGCGTGGCATGCCACTTCAAGATGTAGACCTCAAAATACTTGCTGCAGAATTGCATGGTTACACAGGAGCAGACATAAAATCCCTTTGCAGAGAAGCTGCAATGAAAGCGGTAAGAACTTACTTGCCCGACATAGAAAATGAAAGCGAAAAAATATCTCCAGAGATTTTGCAAAAGATGGTCATCACACTTCAAGATTTCTTTGATGCGATGCGTGAAATTGTACCAACTGCAATGCGTGAATTTTATGTTGAAAGTCCAAAAGTATGGTGGAGAGAAGTAGGAGGATTAGAGGATGCAAAAAGAATTCTTGAGGATAATTTTATTACCGCAATTAAAGAACCTGCAAAATTCCAAAAAATGGGAATCAAGCCACCAAAGGGTGCACTTTTGTATGGGCCTTCAGGATGTGGTAAGACATTACTTGCAAGAGCTCTTGCGACAGAAAGTGGGGCAAACATGATACTTGTGAGAGGACCAGAAATATTATCAAAATGGGTGGGCGAATCTGAAAAAGCAATCAGAGAGATCTTCAGAAAGGCAAAAACATCATCACCATGTATAATAATATTTGATGAGCTTGACTCACTTGCTCGCTTCAAATCAAGTGAAGAGGGAGGAGTAGGTGAAAGATTACTCAGTCAGCTACTTACAGAAATGGAAGATGGGGGAGCTTCAAGAGTTGTAGTATTAGGAATTTCAAACAGGCCAGACCTCATTGATCCATCCTTGATAAGACCTGGTAGACTTGATTTGGTAATTTTTGTTCCACCACCTGATGAGAAAGGAAGATTTGAGATAATTAGACTCCTTACAAAACAGATGCCACTTTTTGGCGATATCAATTTGAAGGAAATTGCAGTAGCAACAAAAGGATATAGTGGTGCAGATCTTGTGGCGGTATGCAGAGATGCGGCAGTAAACGCCATGAAAAGTAATAGTTCCAAGATTAGTAGTGGAGATTTTTCTACTGCATTGAAAAATGTCAAACCCTCAATTACAAAGGTAGTCGAAGATTGGTATTCTACAGTTAAAGATAATATTTCATACGCCTTACCAAAACCAATGGATAAGGCATTTTATGGTTAGACATGGCAGTCCCACTTCGAAATACAATATATGAAAAGATCAAGATTGCAGGATCTCTTACAGATTCAGAATTATCCAAGGCTCTAATCAAGGCTGGAATTTCAATTCCAGAAGACGAGTTTAACAAGACATTACTTAATCTTGAAATTTACGGCATGATCAAAGTAACTTGGTTAACTAAAGACGAACGAAGGATAGAGATATCTGAAAAAGTAGAAGATGAAGACGAAATAGAAAAGCAGAACATGGAGAATTTAGAAAAAGAATATGAATCAGGTTTCCCAGGTGTGGGGCAAGAAGAAGAAATCGAAGAATCTTAATTATTACATCACTGGAAAGTGAAATGCTGCATCAAGTGCAATTGCTACAAATATTATTGTAAGATATGGAGCAGTTACCTTGTATGCCTTCCATGCAAAGTCAGAAGTGGGTGTCTTTGTTAGTTTATAGTGATAAAATAGCATTAGCCCTCCTGATACAACAGCTGTAACAAGATAGACATATCCCAATCCAAATGCAACTAGTAAAATAGAATATGGCAATAGTATAGCAGTGTTGAGTAGAATATACTTGGAAGTTCTTTGCATGCCTATCAAAACTGGAAGCATTGGAACTCTAGCTTCTGTATAATCATCTTTCATCTTCATTGCAAGACACCAAAAGTGAGATGGTGTCCAGACAAAGACCAAGGTTCCTACCAAAGCTCCAAGAATATCCATAGAACCTGTTGCTGCCGACCAACCTGCCATAGAAGCACAACTTCCTGCAAATCCTCCAATTACAATGTTTGACCAATTGTTACGTTTGAGCCAGACAGTATAGATTATCACATAGAAAAATATTCCAAGTGCGATGAAAAATGTTGATACAGGGTTTAGCGTAAACCATGCATATATTACTGAAATTGAGCTAACGACAAATCCATATAACAAAACATTACGGGCAGACATTCTTCCAGAAGGAATAGGCCTTGTACGGGTTCTTTTCATCAGTGGATCTATATCTTTATCATAGAAATGATTCAAAGCGCTCGAACCTGCAGATGAAAGTGCACCTGCTATTATTAGATTAAGAAAAGTAGTATAGTTCAGAGGCCTGTGTAGTATCAGTATGCTTGCAGCATACATTGAAGTAATTGCTGTAATAACAAGTAAAACTATGATTCTAGGTTTTGATATTTCAAGTACTTCCTTTAATCCCACAGATCTTGGGCAATTCGCAGGGAATTTAATTTCTTCGAAGACTATCCCCTCACAGGTTCAAAAGAATTAAGTATGTCACTTCGTGGAACTACCTCAAATGAGTGACTGGGACCTCATGATGCCAGGGATGGGACTATCAGCAATCGGTCTTGGAGGCGTAATTTTATCATACATGGGTATTGCCAATACATTTCTTACAGGAATGCAGGCTCTTGCAGGTCTAACGCTGTTTATTGGTCTGATCTTCTTTTCAGCAGGAATGCTAAGTGGTGGAATATCTACAAGTGCAAGAGCCAAGGCAACTACACTTGTAATCTTTGGCATAGCAGGCTCTGTTGGTACTTATGCACTTAGTTTGAATAAAGTAATTACTTCATTGCCAGTATTTACTGGAATTCTCATAATGACGATAATACCAACCATAGTTATTGCTTTTACAGCAATGAAGATTCCAAAATACTTTAAACCAATTTCAATAATATTTGTCCTAGCAACTTTGGTTGCCATTACATCCTACACAGTTTTCGGTTTTGTCGGACCAGGTGCCCAGTTTGCAATTCACACACCAGGGCAAAACGTAACAAACGCTACGGCTCCAGCTGTTACTTCAAATGCTCCAGTGATTATGATCAACATTCCTGTTAACGCATCAGTGCAAGGAAATCCAAGCTTTGACCCCGGTACTATATCAGTTGTAAAGGGTGACATAATTGAATGGAAGAATAATGACAAAGTTCCACATACCGTAACCAGTGCACCAGATGGTGCAGTCTGGGATTCTGGAATAATATCATCTGGTAAGATATTCAAACTTGATACGTCAAAACTTGATGCTAAAGAATACGATTACCTATGTACGGTTCATCCATTCATGGTAGGCAAAATTACTATAACAGCTCCAGTCAAACCAGTATTTGCCAATGTAACAATTGCAAAAGGTTCATCAACACAATCTCAAGATCAAAAGTATTATGATCCTTCTGAGATTTCAGTCAAGACAGGAACTACTGTAGTCTGGACAAATGCAGACAGTGTATCACATACAGTTACCAGTGGAGATCCTAATGCAGGAGCATCAGGGGCATTTGATTCTGATCTTGTCAAGCCAGGAAAGTCATTCCAACATAGATTTGATTCTGTTGGGATAACGCCATATTTTTGTTCAGTCCATCCGTGGATGACTGGAAAAGTTACAGTAGGATGATAGCACCAAAGGCAATAATTTTATCTAGACCCCAAATTGAGATTCTCACACAACACTCTATAAAAAATTCTCCAAACGAGTCATGTGCAATTTTATTTGGAAATACTAGTGATGATCAAGTTCTTATAAAATAAATTTTTCTTGCGAAAAACATAGAAAACTCACCAGTGAATTTTACCATCTCAAATGAAGAGCTGATAAAAGCATACACCGAGGCAGAGAGAGGAAAATTAGATGTAAGTGGAATATTTCATTCCCATCCCTCTTCGGTTGCTTATCCATCCTTTACAGATAAGAGATACATGGAGATTAACCCAGTTCCATGGATTATTTTTTCAAATTTATCTAATGAATTTAAAGCGTATATTTACAATTCCGACATTGTACCAGTTCCAGTCAAGATATTGTAATTTACTTTTTGTGAACGTTCTTTTTGTGTCGTTCAAAGTGCTCTTTATCTGTAAAAGTTGTACTACAATCCTTACATTTGAGTTCGGTTTTAGCGCCCCACAACGCCAAGATATAGTTGAACTAACGTAAAAGGATTTAGCAAGACAGCCTAAGTTACTTTTACACCATCAACATTTCTTGGAATTTTTGCATCTTTTTGTAAAATTTTTCCAATAATATTCACAAGAGATAATGTGTGATCTCGTCTTTGTTTCCAACAAGAGTTAGCAAAAAAAAGACAGATTATTCTTTTTTCAGGATTAGATAATAATATTTCAAGGCTTTCACATGGTTTGCATTAGAATCAAATGCATTACCGTCTGGTGAGCCATGGCCTTTTGTAAAGGCATTGGATGTACATATTTTTAAAAAATAAGGTTTCATCAAGATTACAGCCTCACTCTAGACAACATTTTTAAAATTATGCAAGTGATGCCAGAGCGCGCGTTACATCAGTTTTGCTTATTATTCCAGAGATCTTGTCATTCTCATCAAGGACCCCAAGGGCATTTACATTGTGATCAATCATCACCCTACATGCTTTTGCAAGGTCTTGGTTGCTTTTTATAGAAAATATTCCTCTTGTCATAATTTCACTTGCCAGTGTAATATCCCCAAATCCTCCAGACGAGACAAAACCACTTCTAATGTGATCAGATAACGAATAATCATCTGGGAGATCTTCCCCTACAAGTTCAAATGAAATCCTAAAAAAGTCTCTAAATGATATAACACCAATAGGATTATCTTTTTGATCTTTTGTAATTATTCTTGAAATTTTATGTTCAAGCATCTTTGCCAGAACTCGTGATAATGATGCAGTATCATGCACTGTAAATACATGGTCAGTCATATAGTCAGCAACAGTATATTTTTTTGCATGATATATAGAATAATATTTTGTTAGATCAGTCTTTGTGAATATCCCCTCAAGAGTATCCTTGGCACCTACTGCAAGCGAGCTTATGTTTTTTTCAGTCATCGTCTTTGCACATAAAACCGCCGATGTTGTACTATCAGTATATACCAATCCTTTCATCATTTGTGTTAGCAGTATTCTGTCAAGGCTTTGATTTGATTTTTCGGCAAACAGGAAAAAACCAATGTCCTTTTCTGTTACAATGCCAATTGGTTTGTGTTCATTAGTTATAACAAGGCGACTTTTGTTAAGTTCAAGCAGTTTAGATATTACCTGTGAAACACTCGAATTCTCTGCAATAGATAATGGCGTATGCATTAATTCTTTGGCAGTAAGCATGAAATAACATGTGAGTTGATATCCATAAAAACTAGGGATCGATTATCAAGCCTGGAATTTGAGAGATTTACGATATTCTGTTAGAAATTTGAAATAAAATTAATGGTAAACTTTGTACCCAGTTACTTTGGCATAAATCTCAGTCCAGTCTTTGCTGATACTGCAATTATTGACATTATTGCAATCGCAAGTACTACTGCTACAATTGGACCAAATTCTGGAATCACCTGTGTACCGATTATCTCTATTTGTGTGGTTCCATCTGTAAACGGAATTGCTAGAGTTCTGTCAGATTTGGTGTTGCTTGTCTCTTCAAAATCAGCTTGCTGACCGTCTGACATGACAAAATACGGGCTATCCTTGCCATCAGGTGTTGTTGCATTAATCAGACCTCTTGGAAGTGTTACTGTTAATACTCCATCTGCAGTGGTCTGTATTGACACGATAAGTGACTTTGACTGGGTGTCTGCCTTTATTCCCAATACCTTTCCGTTGGTGATGCTATATTTTATTGAAAAGTCAGTGCCGTCAACTTTGATGGTATTTCCTTGTCCAGTCCCAGATCCGCTGAATAAGAATGTGGTCATAGCTGCCTTGTCTTTATTGCCATATTGCACAAGTACCTTGTATTCACCTGCCTCTTGCCAGAGAATACCTGAACCCACAATGGATGTTTTAAAAGTCTTGTCAGAACTCAAGTCGACCTGATCAACTTTGACAATGTTTCCTATTGGACTGATTATTCTTACAGTTACGGGTAAACTGGAAATAAAGTCACGTGTACTTCCAGATATTGTAATCTTGTCCCCATCATTGTATGAACGCTTGTCAGTTGTTACATCAATTGCACCTGCTGGTGTAGTTGTATCCCCGTACAAGCCATTTTGAGGGTTTACACCTGAACCATTCAAGAGAGCTTGAGAAGCAGCAAAAACCGGAACCATGCCTGCCGCGCTTGCCATAATCACAAATAACAAAAATCCGCCTAATTTTTTATTCAACAATTTAGTTTTTTGTTTATAGCATTTATCCGTTTTAATGTAATTTAGTTGAGCACGGGATCTATCATTACACATATAATCGTATGTCCTTTTTCCTGTCTTTAAGATATAATGATCAATAGGTTAAAGGTTAGATGCTGATTTTATATTCTAAATAATTGCTGTCTTCTTGTTGCAAATATTGCTATTCCCATCATCAATACGACTATTGCTCCTACTGCCGCAATTGGAAATTCTGGAACTGCCGCATTGGATGTCATATTTTGAGTTGTTACGGCAGGCTGACTGGATTGAGGAGTAGATGGTGCGCCTGTTGTATTTGGAATTTGTAAGGTGTTGACTGAACTATCAAATGCTGCAACATTGGTGTCATAGCTTGCGGCAGTATCAACGAACATTGTACTAATATAATATTTATCGGTTTGGAATGTAATCAACTTCATCTTAGATGACACATCTCCTGTACAGCTCATGACATATTGAACACCGCTCATACCATTTATCGTTACAGGACCTGTTGAATCCTGCTTGCATTGCTCTTTCTGATTGGGATTTACAGGGGGTTGTGTAGATGGAGCGGTATTGACCTTACTCTTGTCAATCATGCTGACCATCATAGCAGTACTCTGCATGCTGCCCGAACTACTTGGAGGCATTGAAGCTGAAACCATTGTTCCGTTTACCGTTTTCATTTCAAAACCATTCCAACCAGACGGTAAAACAATCACTAACCCGGAATCAGGATTGGTATATTTTCCACTTACCATTTGCATTTGTGGGGTGTTAGGCATACTAGTCTGAGTGGGATATTCTTGTGCATTGACAGAATTTACAACTGATATTGCAAGTATAGCAGCAACGGTAAAAATCAGAACAACAGAGATATTTTTATTATTATGCAACGCCAACACATGAAAAAAATACTATAAAAAGATTATGGAAACTAACTTGATTTGTTGTATTTTTTTAAAATTTCATCCTGATACCAAAATGTCTTAAAAACATATTTGTCGTTTCTTTCATTTTTTTCAATCCAGCTCTACATCTCCAAACTGTCGTGAGGTAGTTTTACAGAATTGAGTAAGCAATTCTGCATACCTTTTTACATCATAATCTGACTCGCTGGGCATCGCCAGTGGAGTCGCCATCTGTTTTTCTATCATAGTCAGTTATGACACATTCTATCTTCTATCCCGTATCTGTTTCTAGCCTTTCTTGTTTTAATTGCGAGATGACATCAGCTTTCCTCTTTTCCCATTATAGAAATTTACTTCTACTAAGTGAAGGCAAACCGTGCCTATATTTGAAAAGTTACCTCCACTTTATGTCGTGCCTTTGGCCCTACCCTCCAGATCCAATCCCCCTAAACATTCATGAGGTGAATTTTACGAAGAGTTTGTGTCTGCATGAACTCACCTTCAAGGTCTAAATATCCCTTATCTTGAATTACAATTATGGAAATTCACGTATATGATACATATGTAGAGGCAAAGGACGGCCACACAATGCATTTTGACGTCATTACCAGTCAAAAGGATCACACAAAAGCAATCCAATATGCAAAGGAATGGCTCAAAACAGTAGGTGAAGCCGATTCGAAGGTTTCAACCGAGGAATGCCAGTTCTGTCACTCACAAGGTGCACCAGAGCCAATAGCCAAAGAGATCCAAACGAAAGGCTATTTCATCCAAAAGATGGAAGGCTGCCCGTAAGATATCTACTCAATTTTTTAATCCAAGCAATATTTTTAAAAACTCTACTAGTGTCATGCATCTCATGATAAAGAAAAGCAACTACAATAGTCTTACAATAGAAGGAGACATACAGACAAGATGGATATGCGGTTGTTTTGAGACAGTAGATGGCTTTTTCAAATTTTGTCCTCAACATAGCGAGACTATGAGACATACAATAGAAACTCAAATAGATAAACTGGACATGACCACGGTAGTCGAAGAAAAATAATTCAACTGGATACAGTCATCTTCTTTTGATATATGGCTTGAACGTTTTACCAGCCAGTCCGTGTCGCACCATTTTGTTAAATCTTCTCCCATGGCTTAGGTATGGAAATCTCATATGGATTAATTCATGTACAATTGTATTTTCAAGTATTTTCTCATCTGGAATCTTTCTTACATTTATGAAGACAACATTATCCAAAATATAAGATACTCCAAGATACTTGTAAGCTGATGTCCTTCTGCCTTCAGTTACCTCCTTTGGCATCTCCAAGACCTCCTTTGTTGTAAAGAGCATCTGTGGCTCCGAGATACTAAATCTTGCAGAGTAGACTCCTACTTTTTCAAGTATTTGAAAACGTAGATCAGAGTCAAGCTTCACAGGATCAAAGACTGGTAATCCCAAGTTTAATGCATATTGTCAAAATTCATGTTGGTAATTGTGGATTTTTTTATTTCAACCATAAAAGTAGTCGAGTAGGGTCAGAAATTCATTAGTTTAATCATAAATCATACAGCCACCGTCTCCTCATTCCCCACTAACTCATAGAGCTCATTATGGATTTAGCCCTATTTCTTACCTCCTCTGTCATGTGAACTAGAACAAGTCCTTCATTTGGTTGACCATACAAAATAACAGAATTATCTGGAGCATAAACTGCAACTGGAAGTACGAGCAAGTCCTCTTCTCCAGTTACAAGTATTCTCACGGGTGAAACCATGGCTAATGCATTACGAATTATAGAAATACTCTCTTCAGTTATTTCTCCCGCAGGGTTATCACAGGCAAGAATTGTTTCCACATGCCCCTCTGGCAATTCCCTCTTGCTTCTTTTTTCCAGCGAGTCTACAATCTGGAGTGATGGATTGAAATCAAATCGTATCATTTTATCTGTAGTGGCATCCCCTACAGTAATTATAAAAGCCCCTTGGGGAATGTTTTTTGAAATATTCTCTTTTGTAGCTTCAGAATTTGGTAGTAAAATGCCAAACGGCTTTTTTAACTGGTCCCTTAGTTTTTCAGGCAGATGCACAATTTTCTTTTGTTTTCAACTATTTTTATGTAGCTACTTCGGCCTTCATTTCTTCACTTAGCTGAGAAGCAAGTACACTACATCTTGCTGCCACATTCTTTGCTACAACCATAAAGGATTGAGACATGGTAGAATTTGGATCGGTAACAAGTACTGGCCTACCACTATCAGAGCCCTCCATTATACCAGGATTTAGTGGAATCTCTCCTAAGAATACAAGTTCGTGTTTTTCACTCATTCTTTTTGCACCCTCTTTTCCAAAGATGTAATGCTTTGAACTACAGTCTGGACATGTAAAGTAGCTCATGTTTTCTATTACGCCCATGATTGGTATGTTTAATTTCTGGAACATTCCAAATGCCTTGACTGCAATATTGCTTGCAACTTCTTGTGGAGTGGTAACAACAACTATACCAGTAATTGGTATTGTTTGTGCAAGTGTTAGCGGTATGTCTCCTGTCCCAGGTGGAAGATCCACTATTAAATAATCAAGATCAGTCCAGTTTGTATCTACCAGAAATTGTTTTAAAATTCCAGAAATTATCGGACCTCTGTAAATTGCAGCCTGGTGAGCTTGCTCTGCAAAGAAACCAAATGATACGACTTTGATTCCGTGTGATTCTGCCGGTTGTAATTTATTATTATCAACTTCCATGGTGGATTTTCCCATTCCAAGCATCAATGGAACACTTGGTCCATAGATATCTGCATCTAACAGTCCAACCTTTGCGCCAGTCTGTGCCAATGCAAGTGCCAAGTTTACTGATACAGTAGTTTTTCCTACTCCACCTTTTCCGCTTGCAACACCAATGATGTTTTTGACTGTTGGTAACATCTGGTCAACGCTAAGAGATCTCCCCTCCATAACTTTGGCAGTTACTTTAAGATCAAGTTTTGATACCTCTTTTATTGTAGATATCGCGGTTCTTACATCCTGCTCTATCTCATCATTAAACGGACAAGCGGGAGTGGTAAGTTCAAGTGTAAATTTCAAATCATTTCCATTTATCTCAATGTCTTTTATCATTCCCATTGAGACGATACTCTTTTTGAGATCTGGATCGATTACTGTGTTAAGAGTAGAAAGTACTTGATCAACTGAGACCATAAAGTAAAAAATCACGAATACGATATTTAAACATAGGCAAAAATAACATCCAAAGATTCATAAATTCAAATTTTATGTAATTTTTTGATTGTTTTCTATATCAACACTTACTGATGTAGTTAGAATACCGCCTAAACTGTTTGGAGAGTCACTCAAAAAAGCAGCTATTACAATTTTAAGAGAAAAATATGAGAGTATGATAAATCCAGATCTTGGATATGTCATCATGATACTTGAGACCAAAGTAGAAAAAATGGGTAAAGTAATTGCCGGAGATGGAGGAACATATCACAGAGTAGAATTCACCGCATTAACATTTTCACCAAAACTCCAAGAAATTGTCCGCGGAGAAATTGTCGAGATTACAGACTTTGGAGCATTTGTTAGAATCGGTGCAACAGATGCACTACTGCACTTGTCACAAATCATGGATGACTATCTCAAAAGCGATGTAAAGTCTGGCATGATCCTTGCAAACCAAAGTGGAAGAACAATGAAGATTGGGACAACGCTTCGTGCAAGAATTACTGCAGTGTCAATTGGTAAGACAGCAGCTATGAAAGTTGGCATCACATGTAGACAACCATTCCTAGGTGCAGACGATTGGATTGAAGAAGAAATCAAGAAAGCCAAAACACCAGCAACTGCTGCAGCTACAAAGACACCGCCTTCAACTACAGAGAAAGCCAAGAAGACAGCGGAGAAAAAGTGATAAGGAATGGTTAGAGAGTTGGCGTGTCGTAAATGTAAATTTGTAACTGTAGGAAAAGTATGCCCCATATGCAAATCATCGGATTTAAGTCCAGACTGGAGCAGTTCAGTCCTCGTTGTAGATCCAACAAATTCTCTTGTTGCCAAATCTTTGGGAATAAAAGAGAAAGGCAAGTATGCACTCAGGGTAACATAGGTTGCAAAAAAGCACAAAAATATTTCTAGAAAATTTTCTTAAAGAAGATATTGGGATAGGAGATATTACAAGTAAACTCCTCCCAAGAAAGAAAATTATTGCAAGTATAATATCTCGCGAAAATGGAATTGTGGCAGGGGTCAAATATGCAAAGGAAATTTTTCAATCAAAAAATTGCAGAGTCAAAACACATCGAAAAGACGGACAATCTGTAAGCCCAAATCAAAAGATAATGACAATATCTGGTTACGTGTATCCAATACTATCATGTGAAAGAACAGCATTAAATCTAATGTCAAGGATGAGTGGCATTGCTACTCAGACAAGTGTCTATGCAAAAAAAATTTACTCCGCAAATCCCAAAGTTGGGCTCTATTCAACAAGAAAGACTGCCCCAGGCCTCAGAATCTTTGACAAGGATGCAGTAGTAATTGGAGGTGGTCATAGACATAGAATGTCTCTTGATCAGATGATGATGATAAAGGATAATCACATTGCTGCATCAGATTCACTCTTGGTATTAATCAAGCGTGCAAAACAAAAGCATGGAAAAATCGAGGTAGAGGTAGAAAGTCTCCAAGATGCAATTACAGCAGCAAGAGAAGGGGTAGAAATAATCATGCTAGACAACATGTCTCCTTTGCAAATTAGAAAAATAATAAAAAAATTAGACCAACTTAACTTGAGAAATAAAGTAAAGATAGAGGCATCAGGGGGGATAAATTATTCAAATGTAGGAAAATACGCAAGATCAGGGGTAGACATGATATCCATTGGAAGACTGACAAGTTCAGTCTCCGGCCTTGATCTGAGTCTTGAAGTTAATTGATTGCAAGCATGCGCTCTATTGCAATCTGGGCTTTTTCTGCAACATTCTTTGGAACTTTGACTTGATACTTTTCTTCTTTTAATGATGCATGCACCTTTTCAAGAGTTATCATCTTCATGTATTTGCATATCGCATTTTCAGACATTGGAATGAATTGTTTACCTGGATTTAGTTTTTGCATTCTGTACAGTATGCCAGTCTCTGTTGCTACAACAAATTGCTTTGCTGGAGAGTTTTTAGCATGATTCATCATCCCTTCTGTGGATAACACTTGGACTTGTCTTGAACCATAATCACCAGATGCGATATCATACATTACTGAAGATGTGCAGCTACATTCTGGATGAACCAAAAATTCCGCATTTGCAAATTCACGGAGTTTTTCTTTGACATCCTGCGATCGTATACCTGCGTGAACGTGACATTCTCCTGCCCAGATGAACATGTTACTTCTATTTGTCATCTTTGCAACATAAGAGCCCAAGAACATATCTGGCAAGAAGAGGATCTCCTTGTCTTCAGGGATTGATTTTACAACGTTTACAGCATTAGATGAAGTACAACAGTAATCAAGCTCAGCCTTTACTTCTGCTGATGTATTAACATAACCTACTGTAATTGCCTTGGGATGTTCAGATTTCCATTTTCTCAACTCTTCAGCATTTATTGTATCAGCAAGAGAACATCCAGCTCCAAGGTCTGGAATCAATACCTTTTTGTCAGGACATGTTATTGCTGCAGTTTCTGCCATAAAATGAACCCCGCAGAAGAGAATTGTCTCATAGTCAGTATTTGCAGCTTGTCTAGAGAGACCTAAAGAATCCCCTACGTAATCCGCTATATCTTGCACTTCGGGCAGTTGATAATTGTGAGCGAGAATAAGAATATTCTTTTCTTTTTTGAGGTTCATTATTTCAGAT
>JBGPGB010000003.1:0-18849 GCA_041483595.1 Nitrosotalea sp. | reverse complement strand
CATATAAAAAATTCTGATTTATTATCCAATTGAGAGATTTCAATACAATTAGAAAATAAATTGGCAACCAAATGCTGATCAAGCTTAATTCTGATACTATTTTATACCCCATAAAATTGTCATCCAGTATGAGTCAAGTAAAAGATCCTAGTCTTTCAGAAAAGGGGAAGATGTCATATGAATGGGCACGGGATCACATGCAAATTCTTACTAATACTATTGGACGATTAAAGAAATCTCAACCTCTCAAAGGATTACGTATAGGAATATGCCTACACATTACAAAAGAAACATCTGTCTTGATAATGGGCGCCAAAGAATTGGGTGCAGAGGTAAGCGCTTGTGCTGCAAATCCTCTTTCAACACAAGATGACATAGCTGCATTTTTAGCAGAAAATGGCATTCACATCTATGCTTGGACTGGTCAGACCACGGAAGAATATGACTGGTGCATTGAACAGATGCTAAGTCATAAACCGCAGATTATAACTGATGATGGTTCTGACAGTCATAGTAAAATACATGGAAATAAAAAATTTGCATCCATGAAAGTCTTGGGAGGAACAGAAGAAACAACAACTGGTGTTATACGACTGAAGGCTCTTGCAAAAGAAAAGAAACTCAAGTATCCCGTCATATCTGTAAATGATGCGTATACAAAACACATGTTTGACAATAGATATGGAACAGGTCAGAGCACAATTGATGGATATCTCAGATCAATGAATTTGCTAATTGCTGGAAAACGTATTGTTGTAGCAGGATATGGTTGGGTGGGAAGAGGTGTGGCATCAAGATGCCGTGGAATGGGAGCCAGAGTTTGTGTTACTGAAGTTGATCCAGTAAGAGCTTTGGAAGCTCATATGGACGGCTATGATGTTTTGCCAATGATTGAAGCCGCAAAGATTGGTGAGATATTCATTACTGCAACAGGTCAAACTGGGGTAATAAGAAAAGAACACATCATGACTATGCGAAATGGTGCAATTATGGGTAATGTAGGTCACTTTGATGTTGAAGTAGATGCCAAGTTTTTGCTATCTGAATCTAAATCTGTTAGAGAAGTTAGACCACATCTTGATGAATGCGTTCTAAAGAATGGTAAACGTGTTTATCTTATTGGAAAAGGCAGAATTGCAAATCTTGTTGCTGCCGAAGGACACCCGCCAGAAGTCATGGCACAGTCGTTTTCAAATCAATTGCTCTCAATGATCTACATTGCAAAGAATCACAAAAAAATAGGAAAGAATGTAATAACAGTTCCAGAAGAAATAGACAAACAGATTGCAGTAGATGCCCTGAAGGCAATGAATGTGACCATGGATAAACCTACTGCGGCCCAGATAAAGTACGGCCAAAGTTGGGCATAGCTTAAATCACTCACAACATTTACTCTGATAATGAAAAAAGCAATTATTACAAGTGCATTACCATATGCCAATGGAGAGATACACCTTGGACATGTTGCATCCACATACTTGCCTGCAGATATTACTACTAGATTTCTTAAACTCAGTGGTGTTGAAGCATATTACTTTTGTGCGTCAGATGATTTTGGCACACCCATTCTAATCCAAGCTGAGAAGGAGAATAAAACTCCTGAAGAATATGTCAAAGTCTGGAACAAACGAGATCATGAAGACTTTACTTCGCTTGGTATAGAGTTTGATTTTTTTTATAGGACTAGTTCTCCTGAAAATGTTACATTTGTTCAAGAAGTTTTTAAAAAACTACAAGCAAATGGCCACATTTATCAAAAAGAGATCATCCAATTCTATTGCAATGTTGATAAGAAATTTTTACCTGATAGATATGTACTGGGCAGATGCCCGTACTGCAAGGCAGAAGACCAGTATTCTGATTTATGTGAAAAGTGTGGCAGAGTGCCAGAAGAAATCGAGGATCCAAAATGCTCTATATGTAAGAATCCTCCCACGAAGGAAAAAACAAAACACTACTTTTTCAAACTGACAAATTTTGTAAACGAGCTAAATCAATGGCTAGAAGCAGACTCGCATCTCCAAAAAGATGTTAAAAAATATGTACAAAATTGGATAAAGGAAGGTCTGGTTGATTGGGATATTACAAGAGACATGAATTGGGGGGTTCCAATTCCCCTTGAGGAAGCAAAGGGCCAGGTCTTTTATGGTTGGTTTGACAACCACCTTGCATACATCGCCACTGCGATGAAGTTTTTAAATGACAAAGGATTGGAGGGAAAGAAATTTTGGAATTCTGCAGATATTTACCATTTCATTGGAAAAGATATTGTATATCATCACTATCTTTTCTTGCCTGCAATGAGAATTGGGATTGGAAACGAGTTCAAACTACCTGATTATATCCCAACAAGGGGGCATTTGATGTTGCAATCTAAAAAAATCTCAAAGAGTCGTAATTGGTATATTGGTCTTAAAGATTTTCTAGATATTTATCCTGCCGATTATCTCCGATTCTATCTTGCATTGATTACACCATACAGCCAAGATGATCTTAATTTTGACTGGGAGGAGTTTGCATCAAGAATTAATTCTGAACTAATTGGAAATATTGGAAATTTTGTAAACCGGGCACTTGGGTTTACGCAAAAAAGCTTGTCAGGAGTTGTCCCAAATACTAATCAATTTGATGCCAGTGATAAAGAAGCTCAGGATAAAATTAATAATTTTGCAAGTGAGCTTACACCTATGATGGAAGATAACAATCTTGACAAAGCATTAAAAAAAATTATAGAATTTTCGGCGCATTTCAATCAATATTTTCAGAAAAAAGAACCATGGAAAGGCGGGGATGGATCAAACAATTGTGTCTTCATTTCTGTAAACGCCGTACGAAGTTTGGCACTTTCACTTTACCCATTTTTGCCTGAATCTTCTCAGAGAATATGGGAACAGTTAGGCATGAGTGGTAATGTGTCAGAGCAATCATGGAGTTCCATCTCTACAATTAAGGTGAAAGAAGGACATAAGATAGGTCAGGCTTCCCCACTCTTCAAAAAAGTGGAAGCGTCTGATATAGAATTACATAAAGCAAGACTGGGAAAATAATGGTCCTAGAATGGGTTTCACGAGATGGTAAGCTCTTACTTGGGGCAAGGATTATCAGAACTTTTTCATATGGATTTCTTAGTGTAATACTTGCAATCTATCTAAAACTAATTGGATTCAACGACATTCTAATAGGCATAGTACTTACCGCCACACTAGTAAACAGTGTCTTTTTCAATATATTTTCAAGTGCTTATGCTGACAAGATAGGCCGGAGAAAAATTCTTGTCTTGTATGCAATTTTGATGATGATTTCATCTATCGTATTTTTTGTAACAGACAATTATGTGGCTCTCATTGTTGCAGCACTTGTAGGAACGATAAACGTCACAGGATCTGAAGTTGGAGCATTTTTGTCATTGGAACAGGCGCTATTACCACAAACTGTAAGCGATATCAAAAAAAGAAATTCAATATTTGCAATTTACAATACAGTTGGAACTTTTGCCATGTCTGCAGGTGTGCTACTTTCAGGATTACCATCAATATTACAACAGCATTATGGTTTTGATCAAATTGGTGCGATAAAATCTCTGTTTCTAATTTATGCAGCTTGCGCAATAATAGTTCTTGCAATTTATCTTGTGCTTTCCAAAAATATTGAAGTAAAAGATGGTGTACCAAAATCCAGTCTTTCAATAAAAAATATCTCTCCAAAATCTCGAAGTATAATTGGAAAAATGTCTTCACTTTTTGCCATTGATTCTTTTGCTGGAGGTTTTGTAATTCAAAGTATTGTCTCTTTTTGGTTCTATACTAGGTTTGGAGCGGATCTGTCAACACTCTCTTACATATTTTCAATTGCGGGAGTTCTAACGGCTATTTCTTTTATGGCATCAACAAAAATTGCCTCAAAAATAGGATTGGTAAATACAATGGTCTTTACTCATATCCCATCCAATGTTTTATTGATAATACTTGCATTTGCTCCAACATTTTCAATTGCCATTTCATTATACTTTGCAAGGATGAGTCTCTCTCAAATGGATGTCCCCACTAGGCAATCATATCTCATGGGAGTGGTAAGTGAAAATGAAAGAATCCCAGCTGCTGCAATTACAAATACCTCAAGAAATATTGCTCAATCTGTAAGTCCATCACTTAGTGGAATTATAATTCAAGCCCTTTCACTTTCTGCACCATTTGTCTTTGGAGGAGTCTTGAAAATTATATATGATGTAGGATTGTTTTTCAGCTTTAGGAAGATAAGACCACCTGAGGAACTCTGAACTTATCATTTGTTTGATTTTTCAAGATATGCTAAAATTCCAGTGTAATCCATCTCTCCAAATCCTTCTTTGATGGCTTTTTGATAAATTTCATTTGCAAGGTTAGACATTGGCATGTTTGCTCCGAACTCTTTTGCAGTATAATCAATTTCATCAAGATCCTTTTGCATCATTTTCAGAAAGAAACTAGGTTCAAAATTCCCTTTTGCCATCTTGGGTCCTTTGTTGACACTCATTCCTGTCTTAAAATATGTAGAATTTAGAACTTCAAGAAATGTCATAGGATCTAGCCCTGATTTTTTTGCAAGTATAATTCCTTCAGATAGTGAAAGTGCAAGAATGGCAATTTGTGAGTTCATCGCAAGTTTCATGGCATGCCCAGAGCCGTTTTCTCCAAGAAGAAATGTTTTTTCTCCAATGGAATCAAAGACTGGTTTACATTTTTCATAAATCTCCTTTTTACCTCCCACCATTACTATCATCTGGCCTTTTTCAGCCAAATGTGGCCCTCCCATTACTGGTGTATCAATCATTGAAATTCCATTATCTGAAAATTTTTCAGCAATCTGTCTTGAGGAAATGGGACTGATTGTACTCATGTCCGCTACGATTAGTCTATCATGTTTTCCTTGAATGATTCCATTCGTTCCAAATGCCATTTGTTCAATCACGGGAGCATCTTTTAGTACAGTTATGACAAGATCACACTTTTCTGCAAGTTCCTTTGGTGAATCCATCACTTGAATTCCCAAGTTTTTTAGAGATTCTGCTTTTTGCCTAGTTCTATTATAGACTGAAACTTTGTGACCTGATGAGACAAGACGCTTTGCAATGGCACTTCCGAGAAGACCCGTACCTATTATTCCAACATTCATAACAAGATGATTTCTCTAATGGTATTTTTTTCTATTGGCTGCTCTACGCAGTAAGAGCCTTGAATCTTGAATCTTTACGAATCAAGTCAAAATCTTTGTCTTGAGAAGCTTTTTCTGCATACTCTGAATTAATAACAATGGCTTTTTCTAACAATTCTAAGGCCTGGTCAACATTATTTTGTAGTGATTTGGCACAAGCCTTGTGATACAAGGCACTTGCATTATCAGGAGTCTGCTCTAGAATTTCATCATAGCAAGAGAGAGCCTGGTCATATTTTCCTAGATAATGGAAAGCAAGACCCTTGTTTAGAAGACATATTGTATGGTTCGGGTTGATTCTCAAAACCGCATCATAACAAGTAATGGCTTGATCATATTTTCCGAGTTTTCCCAAGGCATTGCCCTTATTTGCAAGTGCGTTGGTATGACTTGGTTCAACAGCTAAAACCTTGTCGAAATAAAATATTGCATCACGGGGGCTACCTCGTTTTACATGAGATAGTCCAATGTTATACAGATATTCAAGATTAACATCCTCCTCATCTGATGAAAAATTAATAAAGCCACTCATGACATATTATTAAAAAAATCTTTTAGATAAACTCTATTTTTACTCTAAAAATCAAAAAGAACGGAAATAATATCTGCATGTTATGAATTAGATATGTGTGGAAAAAATTAGAGCATGTCCAATATGCTCCAATTGTGGTTCAAAGAAGTTTGATAGGATTCAAGCGGCTGATACTACCATACAATGCATAAACTGTGGCAAAAAACTGGCGATTTAGGTTGAAGGCGGTTGATTCCCGTGGTATAGAAAAATCCTTTTTTTGGCATCTTATGAAGTCGTAAGTTTTTATTTCCTTGATTTCAAGTGTCTAACATGGCAAAAAGTTGGAAAGATGAAGATGTAAATTTAGATTTTATAAAAAATCAAACAATTGCAGTAATTGGTTATGGCATTCAAGGACATGCCCAGGCAAACAATCTCAAAGATTCTGGTCTCAAGGTCATAGTTGGCTTGCAAGAATCTGGTGCAAGTTGGAAAAAAGCGAAGCAAGATGGTCATCAAGTAATGTCAATTCCTCAGGCATGTGAAAAGGCAGACATCATTCTTGTGTTGATTCCAGATATGGTTCAGGCCAAAATCTACAAGGAACAGATTGAACCCAGCTTGAAAGCAGGAAAAGCCCTTTATTTTTCACATGCAGCCGCAATTCACTGGGGCTGGATAAAAGCTCCAAAAGATGTAGATGTAATTATGGTTGCCCCAAAAGGTCCAGGTTCCAAAGTTCGTGAAACATATCAACAAGGATTTGGAACTCCATCAATTGTTGCAGTTTACCAAGATTATACCAAGAAAGCTTGGGAAAGAACACTTGGAATTGCAAAAGCCTTGGGAAGTACAAGGGCCGGTGTAATTGAAACAACATTCAAAGAAGAAGTTGAAACCGATTGGTTTGGAGAACAAGTGGATCTTTGTGGTGGTTCTGCTTCAATGGTGATGAATGCGTTTGAGACTCTAGTAGAGGCTGGATATCAACCAGAGATTGCATACTTTGAGGTTCTCCATGAATTAAAACTCATAGTAGACATGATTCAGAGATATGGTATTGCAGGAATGTATAGAAGAGTAAGTGAGACTGCAAGATATGGAGGATTAACAAGAGGTCCAATGGTTATGGATAAAGATGTTAAAGAAAAGATGAAGAAGGCATTGAAGATGATTCAAGATGGAACATTTAATCAAGAGTGGATTTCGGATTATCAAAAAAATGGCAAAAATTCATTTGATAAATATATGCAAGAAATAGACGCACATCAGATTGAAAAAGTAGGAAAGAATATGAGAAAGATGATGTGGCCTGACTCTACTGAGTAAGACTATTTTTTCTTTGTCTTTGAAATATTATTCTGGATGAACTCAATTATAGATGATAGCGGTGTTCCAGGTCCGAAATTTCCCAAGACGCCTCCTTTTTCAAGATCTGGCTTGTCATCTTCTGGAATGACTCCTCCGCCTATTACTAGGACATCGTTTATTCCTTTATCTTTGATGGCTTTTGCGACTCTTGGAAATAGTGTAAGATGTGCGCCATTTAGAAGACTTAGCGCTACTACATCAATGTCTTCATCTTCCACTATCTGGGCTATTCTTTCAGGAGTTGCAAACAACCCAGAATAGATGACTTCCATTCCTGCATCTCTAAATGCTCTGCATAAAACAAGGGCTCCTCTGTCATGGCCATCAAGACCTAATTTTGAAACCAAAATCCTAATTCGCTTAGTCTGAGTCTTCTGAGACATGCATTGTGAAATACATTTTGTCTTTTAAAAGCTTTATTTGAATGAGAAATTTGCTTGATTATATACTATCATCTTAATTCTCAGGTGTAATTTCTGGCGGAGATCCATTTTTTGAGATTATGGATCCCAGATGTGCCTTACAGATTTTCAACATGATGATTCTAATCTAATTTGTTTTATTACACAATTGCCTTCAACTGGATAGACTTTCAAAATAATTCCAACAATTTCCCCTTCGTAATTACTCTAGCTGTAACCAATTCTCAGATTTAGTTTTAGCATAGTTAATTATAACGCACAAAAAATATACAAAATATGGGTGACGGAATAGGCGGTCCTGTAATTAGCTGTTTATCTGGAAATACTTTTGAAATGTCAGTTACCCATTTTCGCAAAGATAACAAGGAAGAATATAGTAAAGTTGAAAGAATTACAATTGCCAAAGTGGATAATCCAGACGACCCACAATATATTGAAAAGACAATTTATGATTTAGAGCGTACACTAAAGGGTAAATTTGTAACGTGTAACGTGCAATACAGAGATTCACAAACTGATAGGTTGATTTGTAATGTGTTCATTCAGAACCCACCAGAATAGGCAATTTTTGAAAATGTCATCAGGTGACAAGAACAAATCAAAAAACCCTGATGACTCCAGTTAAGGTTAAAAATTTATGCATGAAAGTATGAACACGGAAATTAGACTATTCGATTTTTATTGTTCAGATAACTGATTATTGACATGATTACTATTACAGTGGAGGTAGTAACTAAAAATCCAATAGTAGGCAATGAAACTAACGTGGGCATCATGCTTGATCTCCTTTCTATGAACCTGCCTATGAAGGTCAAGAATTTGGACTGATTTTTAAGATTGTGGATAGCCATACATGGCTTTATCGCCAAGAATTAATAAAAGATTAGGGCACATTGTTAAGTAACATTAATAGCGAAATGATGGAAGACAGTGACTTTGACCTATGGACTTGTTAACGTTTTTGAGCTTTAATTTTCATCTGGAAACAAAAATTCCGCCCTTTCTGTATTCCAGTATTTAGTATAACAAGAAGATTTATTGTGTATTCTTTATGTGACATTTCTATGGATATTATAGCAGAACTCAAAAAAGGAAATCGAAGGGCAATTGCACGTGCCATATCCATTGTAGAAAACAATGAGAAAGAATCCAAATCCATCATAAAGAAGATATTCAAAAGTTCTGGTAAGGCAATGAAAATAGGGATTACTGGTCCTGCTGGAGCAGGAAAAAGCACCCTGATAAACAGAGCAAGTCTTGAATTAAACAAACTTGGTTACAAGACTGCAGTTCTTGCCATAGACCCCACAAGCCACATCACAGGTGGAGCAATACTGGGGGACAGAATAAGAATGACAGAATCAACCGATTCTGGTACATATATTCGAAGTATGGCCTCAAGGGGAGCAACAGGTGCAATCTCGTTATCGCTTAGAAACAGTATTAGAATTTTAGAATATGCAGGATTTAATCCTATATTAATAGAGAGTGTAGGAGCTGGACAGACCGAAGTAGATATCGAAAAAGTTGTAGATATTACAGTTGTAGTCCTTAATCCAAACACTGGAGATAACATCCAGACAATAAAGGCAGGTCTTACCGAGATTGGCGATATATATCTAATAAACAAAAGTGACTTGCCGGGATCAAACCAACTTTTTGACTCTGTTAGAGACTTTATCGGAATGACAGAAAAGAACCCTATTGTAATGATGACTTCGGCAAAATCTAACAAGGGAGTTGTTGATTTTACAAAGAAAGTAGAAGAATTAATGAAGGCAAGGCAAAAGACCAAGGCGGCAGACGAAGTCACTAGACTTGATTCCGAACTTAGAGATATTGTTTTAAATAATGTTAAAACTAAAGTCAGTACAATGCTTGACTCAAGTAAATCATATGCAGATTATCTTAAAAAAGTGCAATCAAAGAAAATTGATCCATTCGAAGCTGCGGATAAAATATCCAAGGAGTTAGTATAATGTTATGAAAACATTAAAGACTGATTCTAATATTCCTGTAAAACGCTTCTATGATTCTAAAGTTAAACCAAAAAGTAAGAATGAAGAGCCCGGAAAGCATCCATACACAAGAGGAATTCATCCTGGAATGTACAGAGACCGTCTCTGGACAATGAGACAATACACTGGTTTTGGAACTGCTGAACAGACAAATCAAAGATTCAAGTATCTTCTTGAAAGGGGTCAAACCGGCCTTTCAATGGCATTTGACTTGCCAACCCAGATAGGTTATGATGCTGATGATTCTCATGCAGAAGGTGAAGTGGGTAAGGTAGGAGTATCAATTACTTCACTCAAAGACATGATGAAATGCTTTGGAGGAATCCCGCTTGGTAAGGTCAGCACTTCTATGACAATCAATTCAACAGCTTCTACACTACTTGCATTATACATTGCAACAGGGGAATCACAGGGAGTAGATAGTAAGCAACTTCGAGGAACAACTCAAAATGATATTCTAAAAGAATACATTGCAAGAAATACCTACATCTATCCGCCTCGTCCTTCGATGAGACTAATTGGAGACATGATTGAATATTGTTCCAAGAAAGTTCCACAATGGTATCCAATATCCATATCAGGGTATCACATGAGAGAAGCTGGATGTAACGCAGTGCAAGAAGTTGCATTTACACTTGCAAACGCAATAGAATACATCGAGACATGTGTTGACCGTGGGTTGAAAATTGACACATTTGCCCCACGATTATCTTTCTTTTTCTGTTGTACTAGTGAGTTTTTGGAAGAGATTGCAAAATTCAGAGCGGCGCGAAGAATCTATGCCAAGATACTAAGAGATAGATTCCATGCAAAAGACAAACGATCTATTCAACTAAAATTCCATGTTCAGACAAGTGGTGAGTCTCTAACTGCACAACAGCCTGACAATAACATTGTACGTGTTGCTATACAATCAATGGCAGCTGTACTTGGAGGATGTCAATCACTTCATACCAATTCAAAAGATGAAGCGTTAGCTTTACCCACAGAGGCTGCAGTCAAGATTGCCTTGAGAACTCAGCAGATTGTAGGACATGAAAGTGGAATCACAAAAACAGTCGATCCACTAGCTGGTTCTTACTATGTAGAAAATCTAACTGATACAATAGAGGCCGAGGCAAACAAGTATCTCAAAAAAATAGATAGGATGGGTGGATCACTTGCTGGAATTGAAAGGGGATTCTTCCAATCTGAGATTAGACAAAATGCTTACCGTCTAAAGAAGGAAATTGATGGTGAAGAAAGAATCATAGTTGGTGTTAATAAATTCACAGACTCGACAAAAGAAAAACCAGATATCATGAGGATAGATGGTAGTATTCAAACACAGCAGATGCAACAACTAAAGGAACTCCGTAGTACGCGGGATAATGCCAAAGTTGAATCTGCACTTGGAAAAATGAAGAATGCTGCAGACAAGGATGAAAATTTAATGCCGTACATATTGGATGCAGTAAAAAGTTATGCTACCTTAGGCGAAATAAGCAACACATTCCGAGAAGTCTTTGGAATTTACCAGCCAAAGGAGACCTTCTAAAATGCGAATAGACCATGTTGCTATTGCAGTACATAATCTGGATGACGCAGTAAAAGAATACCAGACAGCACTTGGAATTAAAGAAGTAGAATTTGAAACAGTCGAGACTGAAGGAGTTAGAGTTGCCATCCTTCATCTTGACAACTCTAGAATTGAGTTGATGGAGGCCACAAAGGAGTCAAGCCCTATTAAAAAATTCCTTGTAACAAAAGGCGAAGGATTACACCATATTGCACTTGAAACAGATGGCATAGATGGAGAAGTTGACCGAATGAAAGTATGCGGTGTAAAATTTTTGGGCGAGATAAGATCAGGATCCAGAGGAACTAAGATTACATTCATACACCCAAAATCATTACACGGTGTATTGACAGAGCTTTGTTCACATCCAGAATAGACTTCTAGTCTATTAGTTTTAGAGTATCTGATGCAGTAATTATGCCAACAATTTTGCTTTGCTTTGATACTAGAACACATTTTGAATATCTTATCAAAGATACTAGTGTCTTGACAGGGGTATTATAATCAACAATGGGTGGTCTTGAATCCATTATCTCAGAGAGTTTGATCTTTTTTCTCTGAGTCTCATCATTATCTAAAATATGTTTTACAATAGCATCTTCTGTTATCACGCCCACAACTTCTGGGCCATCAAAGATTGGAATCTGACTAATTGACAAATCCTGCATTTTTTTTACTGCATCATGTAATGAATCGCTAGCTTTTAGCTTGGAAATCTCTTTACTACAAATATCTCCTGCCTTTGTTGATGATTGACTATCTAGAGACCATAATACCTCAAATATTTTTCTTGCAGTAGAATAGCTTGGCTGGCATCTCCCAGACTCGATTTGATTTATCATTGACGTGCTAACTCCTGTAAGGGCGGCAAGTTTTTGTTGAGTCAAGCCAATTTTCGTTCTTGCTTGCTTTATTGATTCAAGTCTTGGTAACATGATGCAGATGAAATGTCTAATTCAATATTTCAGTGTTTATTAATTATGAACAATTGTAAAAAAAAAGGCTACTTTATTCCAGCTTTTTTTGCATATTTTGCAATTAGGAATATCACTAGCGCAATGATGAGAAAGTCTACGATGGCTCCTATGAAATCACCTACTCCAAATTTCATTCCACTCCCAATAGGGACGTTAACCACCGCTGTTCTCCATTCGCCACCTGGAACCAATGCTCCTGGTATAGGCATGATTAGATCTGCAACTAGAGCTGATACCACTTTACCAATGGCCGCACCAAAGATGAAGCCTATAGCTAATCCAAGGACTCCTGCTTTTCCTATGAATTCTTTGAACTCTGCAATCATACCAACAGGCTTTGTTTCTGGAGGTGTTGGTTTAGGTGTGACAGCCTCTCTTATCTTCCTTAGTTCTTCTACTATTTCGTTATCTGAGGTCATTGTAAAAAATCGATTCTGCCTGCAATATATATTTTTGAATGGCGGAATTAATCAACTCAAATTTTTTAATTGATTACAATTTATTCACGTCATTACTTTATGAAAATATCGTCTAAAAATTCAGGCATGGACTACACGATGCTTGGCATAAAAAACAAGAGGTCAACTTTTGTCATATTTGCTATGTACAAAGAAAATCCGATAGATTATTTTCTATTAAAAGATAATGCAAATTCTTCTATTGACTTTTCCCAATTCTTGGCCTTTACTATGCCACTTGCAACAAGTATACCTTTTGCACCGAGTTCAAGTGCACGTGATACATCCTCTCCTGATACAATTCCTGCACCACATAATAGTTGGGTCGAATTGTTTGCTTTCTTTACTGCTTGAACGGATTCTGTTATGACTTCAGGTCTTTCTTTAGAGACTGCTTTTCCACTGCCTATAAGCTCTGGTGGCTCTATTGCGATATAGTCAGGGTTTAGCTTCGCATACAACCATGCTTCTTTTACATCCTGGACGCAAACAACTGACGTCATTTTTAATTCTCTAAGTCTGACAACCAAATCTTCAATTTCGTTAGATGGGATTCTATGTTCACTGTGATTTATAAGAGAACCTGTTACTCTTGATTTTTTTACAATCTCTGGAATAACAAAACCTGTTGTACTGCCAACCTTAGAATTATCAAGATGTTGTGCAAATACATCTGCAGAAACTCTAGCTACCTCTGACATGAGATGCTGTGGAGGACAGACTACAATTTTTAGTTTGTATTTTTTTGCAATTTTTGATGCACTTTTTGCCAAACGGATGGATTTTGTGCCTGCAATTTCATCATAATTTTTAAAGTTGATTATAAACAAATTGATTTCAAAAAATCTTACAGTTACCCATATATCAAGAGATCTTAAAAAATTCTTATACTGATCAAGAATTAAATCATTTGTGCCACTTTCAGAAAGGTCAATTGTCTTATTGAATCAACTAAGATCTATTGATTGTAGTGGAGCACTTGAAAGTGAGCAGGATGATTTGATTACCGATACATTCAAAAAAATTCTATCAAGTGGAGATTCCTACAAAATAGGCGAGATAGAAAATTGGCTTGATACTAGTCCGCAAACAAACCATGTTGTTACTGAAAGAATACTAAATGTGGCGCACTATCAAAAAGTAAAATACGATGCTAAAAATCCATTAAAAATGGCACCTGATAGTTGCGGATGCGGCGGAGACTGTTGATTACTTTTTGATTCCAAGAGTTCTATTCTTCAATCTGAGGTAAGTGTTGTGACATTTACGACATCTTGTTGCACTAATTGGGTTTTTTGCCCCACATGAAAAACAGACTTTAAAGTGAAGTCTTGCCTTTTGGGCGATAGATTTTTTCAGTGGATCTGTTATTGGCATTTTATATTTCTCCAGTTTCCTGCTATTTGATTCTACCTTTTTCAAGCTTACCTGCAAGAAGCATTGCAATCTCTGCAGGTCTTTTAGCAACCGGTACATTTGCCTTGGCATACATTGATACCTTTGATTCAGCCGAGCCATAATTTCCATAAACTATGGCACCGGCATGTCCCATTCTTTTTTCTTTTGGAGCAGATCTTCCCGCAATATAGGCAACAACTGGTTTGTCAAATTTAGTATCGATAATATGTTGTGCAAGCATCTCTTCTGCATCTCCTCCAATTTCACCCACTAGAACTATTCCATCAATATTTGAGCCGTTTCTTATCCTGTCAAATGCTTCAATCAATGGAGTTCCATTGATTGGGTCTCCACCAATTCCTAAACATATATTCTGACCAAAATTTGCAGCTGAGAGATTATAGGATGTCTCGTACATCAGAGTACCACTTCTAGAGATGACTGCAATTCTACCTGGTTTGAATGGAGATGCTGGCATGATACCTATCTTCATTATTCCAGGGATGATAATTCCTGGAGTATTTGGACCAATTATAATTGCGTCTTTTTTCTTTGCTAGATCAACTATTGTCAAAGCATCTCTTACTGGAACATGCTCCGGAATTGCAATTAGTAATTGTATTCCAGATTCAAGTGCTTCAACTGCTGCTGAAAGAAAGAACTTTGCTGGAACAAAGATAACTGAAATCTTGGCACCGGTTGCACCAACTGCAGATTGCATCGTTTCATAAATTGGGACTCCTTCTATTTTTTGTCCACCTTTACCAGGTGTCACACCTGCAACGATATTAGTACCATATGCTAGCATCTGTTGTGTATGAAAAGCGCCAAACTTTCCAGTGATTCCTTGTATAATGACAGGCTTTTTTTTGTAATCCTTGTCGCCCTCTTTTCCAATTAATAATTCAAAAAGATCAACCATTTTTATTCATCTCGATAACTGCTGCATTTATTGCTTCTTCAATTGTATCAAACATTTTGGTTCTTGAACCTTTGAGCATCTCTTTTGACTTGTCTGCTTCTGCACCGGACATTCTTGCAAATACAGGAAGGTCAATTACTTTATCTTCATATGCTTTGATAAATGCAGTCGCAACTGTAGTAGTCTTGACGATTCCACCATAGAGATTTACTAGAATCCCCTTTACCTTTTTCATTTTGCTAATCAAAGTAAGAGCTTCGTATACTGTCTCAGTAGTTGCACCTCCACCAACATCCAAAAAGCATGCTGGTTTTCCTCCATTATCTGATAGCATATCCAAGGTAGACATGACAAGACCTGCTCCGTTTCCTACCACTGCAATATTTCCATCAAGTTCAACAAGTGAAAATCCACTTTTTTCTGCCGTCTCTTCTAATTCTGAAACGTCTTGGAACTCGCGTAATTCTTCGTGTCGGAACATTGCGTTATCATCAATGATTACTTTGCCATCCAGTGCAACTACTGAATCATCACCCAGTATTGCAAGTGGGTTAATCTCTGCAAGCTCTGCCTCTTTTTCTACCGTGATCTTTGCTAATTTTTGTAAAATATCAACAAACTGAGTTAGTGATTTATCTTTTAATCCCATTTGTTTTCCTACGTCTTGTGCGGTATTGGTATCTACTTGTCCCAGCCCTACTTCGTGTATTATCTGATTTTTAACAGATTCAATTTCTACACCACCTTCGGCAGAAGCTATTATAGTATAGCATCGTTTACCTCGGTTCAAAAATAATGAAAGATAAAGTTCCTTTTTAATATCAGCCATCTTTTCAAGTAAAATTGCTTTGGTCTTTTCACCCTTGACCTCCTTCTGCATAATCTCTGGATATTTTAGCTCAAACTCATCCGCATTCTGGCATTTCTGGATAGCACCTGCTTTTCCTCTTCCTCCAACTGCCATCTGTGCTTTAATTACAAATGGAAATCCCAACACTGAAGCGTCCTTTCTTCCTTGATCTATATTGATAGATGTGAATCCCATTGGGATTGGAATTCCATAATCTTTAAACAAAGACTTTGCCTGATACTCTAGTAAACGCATTGTGATTTTTCATTTTTATGGTCCTTATAATCTGTTTGATGGTATCACAAACGTCAATTAAATATCTACGGTGTTTGCATTGCGGAATTGTCTATATTCCATGTCACTCATTGTATAGACAAATAGATGACACAGACTAGTATCTAGTAGAATGACTTTTTATTACCTGCCTACTTGTACAGTGGATAACTCTCTCCTAATATCGATCTTTTTTTTAATAGATTTTTAAACTTGGGTAAATTTCTAGCAAGTTATTCTAATCTTATGATTCATGAGTAAAATTAATCTACTGCAAATTTTATGCAAAAACCATGTCAGCCTTTAGTCGCGGAGAGATGGTTCGAGTGGTAGAATCAGAAAGAGAATCTGAAAAAATTTACATTGTCAAAAACATGAAAAAGACCAGAAACGGAGTTTTGTACCTGTTAAAATCAATCGAGGAAGAGTCAATTCTACGCCTATATTATGAGAACCAAGAGTCTCTTCTTGAACGAATCTACTAGACGAATTTTACTGTCTTGATGACTTTGACATAAAACTAGTTTGTACTACAGGGTTTTATGATTTGGATGCAAAGGAAATTTTCTAGTGTTACTCATATCATAGGGAATTTAATAAAGCAAAAATTTAATCAAGTCACCAGTTGCGGTGTCCAAGCAATCCATTTTCTGCTGCCATGAACATTGCTTTTGCTGCTTCTATTCCCATCGTACGCTGCTCTTGGTCGTCATTCCATCTGTTTAGCTGCTCAGACGTAAATGTCATGAACGTATAATCCCCTTTTTTCTCAACCTCATATGGTTGAAGAATCGCTTTTGCTGATGCCAGCTCGTTGTCATTATTGTCCGATATAACCATAGTCACTGTATGGTTTATTGTATCATACAACCAACAAACACTCCCGGCTTGATTTCCATTAAAGACAGCAGATGTATCATGAATGTGGGCCATTATTCCAGGCTTGTAAAATCCCTCGTTTTCCAAAGTTGCTTCTAAATCATTAAAGTTTTTGTACAAAACAACACCTGCTGGTAAGGTCTTGACAACTTTTTGTGTATCAACTGCATCATATATTCTTGCATCAGTAGAGTACATGTGATCGTTCCAAGCTCTGACAAGAAATGACATTTTATCATATGATTTTGTCGGAATAAATGAGAATTGAGTATATTGGAATTTTCCATCGTTGCCAGATGATGCAGCACTGTTGGACAAAATATTATTTGGATCAGTGATTTCAACAGGAGAATTATTTTCATAAACTATCGAGGCGATGCTGTTTGTTGTTGCCATGTCTTGGCCTGGGAGTATAAAGTATAATCCCATATGTACTACACCAGTTGGACTATAGCCCTCCAATGTTTTAAATGTCATATTGACTTTATCTCCAGATATCATTACTTGTTTAGGGATTTCTTGATTGTACTTTGAAATATCAAATGTTGTTTTATTGTTTCCTTGGATAATTGTTAGCCCATCCGAATAGTGCAAGGAGCCACCTCCAAATGATGGAGGCGTTACGGTATGCTCTGCGGAACCAATTCCTGCCAATACATCAAATACAAAACCTGCGTGTGTTATGCCTCCTCCAGAGCCTCCTATTCCTCCAGTATCAAATGCAAGAACAAACAACCAAGAACCGCTTGTACTTGAATCAATAGACGTCAGGTCAGTGTCAAACGAAAAAGTCTTTGCGCTAGTATCAATTGTTAATGGTACACCGCTAGAACCACCTGCAACTTCTACAAAAGTATGGAAAGGAGAAGCCGAAGGCGGAGATATCCACAAACTCAAGTTATCCGTATTACATCCAGAGAGTGAATCTACAAGACATCCAAGTTGAGTATTGTTGTATTGAATTACAATATGCTGCGTGCTCCCAAGGTTTAGGGCTGCACCATTCGAAAGAGTAAGGTTTGCGGATTCTATCACAGTTGAAAAGCCATTGTTGACTTCGTCATCTGAAGATAATTTCTGGTCAGCTAGTATCATGTTACCATCTGTTCCAGCATTGTCAAATGTTAGTTGGATCCTGGGGGCAAAGGTAGGTACTGGAGAATATGTTACTCCAAGATTATTAGCTGAAGGAACTGTAAAGCTGCCCACAAAATTCGATGAAGATGATCCTGTCTCAGTCAATAGCAAAGGTGTTCCATCCGGCGAATCCCCTGATGTTATTTTAGCAGTTATAGTATCAGGAATTGTAGAATCTAGGTTTGCATAAAAATCGTTTATTGTTAGATGAGCAGTCTCACCCCTATGAAAAACTGATTTGTCAAGTTCAACAGTGGTTGTTTTTGTATCATTACTAGTGTCTGTGACATCTCGCAAGTTGACTATATTTCCTGAAGACCCTGCAGGTATGGAACAATCTATTGTTGCAGGAGTTGTGCCTGCTGCACAACTAAGAGCACTAGCAGATGGAATTGTAAGACATAGTGTTGTAGCGGTACCTGCTAGCAACAAAAACATGATAAAATTAATTTTATGGAAAAACATTATTTTATCGGTCCATCAGTTAGAGTAGTAAACTGATCATTACTAGAACCATGGGAATTCCTTTTTGATGAAAATCGTTTTACATGTACATCTGAAAATGTTGTAAGAACTAGTGTGAAAACCATAGCTACAAGTGAGATAGTATTCGTACCTCTATATTGCATCACAATAACCACTTGAATACATCATATAAGAATATTCCTTGACTGCTCTAGATTTAATCAAAGAATTTTTATTTTGGTAAAATTTAAAGCTAATAAATCTAAATAAATTCAATTTAATCTAATTTTTTATATTAAATTTTTTGGGCTAAAAATTAAGAGGAGTTAGGACTACAACAACTACGGAGCTTGGAATCATTAGTATCTCTGGATGCATCAAAATTTTTAAGGTCCCCACTTTTCAATCCTGTTGTTG
>JBGPGB010000002.1:0-21392 GCA_041483595.1 Nitrosotalea sp. | reverse complement strand
TTTTTAAAATAATTCATGGAAATAGGTAAAGAATCAATCATCTTTCCATCGTTGATATCTTTCAGATCTTCAAACCACATTCTCTTTCTGTCTGCGTTAAGATTTACTAATCTCTAAACTGTTGAAAATTTTCCTATCTCTGAAAGTGAGTTGTTCAATATGCAGGTTCTCAGGCGATTAACCCTTAGTAGCTTGAAGACCTGATAGAGTTCACCGTTCTTTTCTATGGTCTCCATGTGTTCAATTGGTTTGATTCCCAATTTTCCAATTCCTCTTTTCTTCCATTTACCATTAAAGCGGTATATTCCATTCTGCAAGACATACACATCATCACCCGAATTTTCAAACTTGAAATCGCCTAGTTTCTCAGAATCAATTTCACCCTTCGTCAAATGGTTAAGCGATAATGGAACTGTTATCTTACTTCATGTGAGCATATACAGTGTCTGCACTAAAGAATGGGCAGTTTACGATAAAACCAGATAGTGTTGTCGTTGTTATGTCACTTTTACTGGTGATATCCTGACCATTTTCTAGCACGGTTGCACTTGAGGGATCTTTCCATGTTATGACCTGTATTCTCCACATTGGACTATAGTATTGGTCACCCTGTTTTGTATTTCCAATTCCAGATTGAAAACCAAGAGGTCCTGAACCTTTTATGCCATTTGAGAATTGGTACAGATCCGCAGCTGAGCTAGTAGAGATAGTTTCCTGGGTCTTGTGTGCAAGAGAAATACCAAGCGCATCAGCCGGGCCCTCTTCAGATGCGTCAGTAGCTATATAGTATATGGTAGAACCATCTTGTGCAAATCCCCTGTGAGCTACAAAGGTTGCTTGCATTTTTTGCGTATTTATATTCAAAACCTGAGCACTTCCATATGCTCCGGATTCTGTTATACTATCCCTTATCTTCATATGCCCTGCTTGTATGGTTCCTTCTTTGTTTCCGTCCCATTGTATTATTGGACAGTTAACAACGATTTGTGTCCGTGTGACAGTAACCTTGCCATCTGATTCAGCTGCTAAAACCTCATCTTCAGAACCAAGAATGATTGCAGATGAGGGGTCTTTCCATTCCACAATGTTAACTCGCCATAATGGACTGTACTTTTCATCGCCAGGTATTGAATCGACTACTTGTGGTTGGAAGCCCATAATTCCTAGGCCTTCGACACCATTTTTGAACAGGTAGATATTAGCAGATGCCGCCGTAGGAGTTCTTGCCAATGCGGGGGCAAAAGTCACAGGAAAATTAGTGAAATTTGTCAGTCCTGTTGCCACGCCAGAATCTGATGCTTCAGTTGTAATGTAAAATACACCTTTGCCGTCATACAATCCTTTTACCAACGGAATTACCAAAGGAAGATTAGCGTTAGATAGTTTTAACACAGAACCAAGATCTGAGCTTACTGTTACTGCTTGTGTCATGTTCTGTCCTTGTGTCATGTTCTGTCCTTGTGTCATGTTCTGTCCTTGTGTCATGTTCTGTCCTTGTGTCATGTTCTGTCCTTGTGTCATGTTCTGTCCTTGTGTCATGTTCTGTCCTCGCACTGGATTTGTAGTACTAGCATTGCCTTTAATCTCCGCTTGAGCTAGTTCTTGCTGAATTTTAAAATTCTCACCGGGGGAACAAACATGGAGACCACAAATTCTGGTGCCACCTGGATGGAGTGACGTATAGTGATTATCATCGAAGTTGTTTCGGCTTAGAGCATTTGCAACAGGTATTGGCTCCCAAGTTGATGTCAATACAACTGTAAATACTTGAAGGATCAGTAACAATCCCAAGTATCTCAGTTTTTTAGTCATTACTTCTTACTTTGCTCTTTTTATGACAAATATTCATCTTGGTCTAATTTTGTGTCCATTTTGTCTAAATACTTCTAATTTGTTTTATCTTCGATGGTCTAGTTTTTTGCTTTACAATCTCCTTTTTGAGGGTGTTTCTAGTAGATTTTGCTATCTTGGGGAGAATAGTTGTGCTGTGAGCGCTCTGACATTTTTACTTGGGGAATTTGTTTTTACAGGCAAGATTGCCGTATCATGACCAGCAGAAATTCCATGGTTTTGAGCAAGTGACAGCGTAGACGTGTCATTATTTTTGCCTATTATATCAAATAGTTGGTTTACGCCATTGACAAAATCATTGTTATTCATATCTTTTCCTTGTAACCATAGATTGGCCCTTACTTTGAACCATTGCGGAATCTGCAAATCTGGCAAGTTGGAACTTGCCTTGAATGGTACTCTATTAAGAACTGAGAGTCCCGCTTGGTTTTGTTTTGTCACTTTATCGTAAAAGGTATCATTCTCCTTTTTTCCGTTAGGACTGTCTTGGAATATGACATTGGCAGGCAATATGTTGTCGCCAGGCATAACATTTTTCGATTTGTCAACCATGTCTCCCAAGGCTGCAGAATACTCTGTATCATTTATTTTACCTGCAAGCCACCATTTTGTTATTTCTTTTTGCATGTTCATCACGATGGGGGAGCCTGCAATATCACCTTGCACTCCGTTATTGATAGTGTTATTCTCTATTGCAATTGATTTCTTACCTATTGCAGGTCCATATGGTGTCATGACAGTAACATGAGAAAAGTAATAATCTCCAGAAAGATGAGTAGTAACGCTAGAACAACTATCATCTCTATTTCCTTCAACACACTGGTCATACTTGGCATCAACAGAATGTATCGTATTCTCAACTATTGAAAGATCAAAACCCAGATAGTACGTTATAAAGTGGGATAATTCATGACTAAGATCCCAGGCAGGATCAGAATACCCAAAGTTTGAACAATCACATATTATTATGGTGTGATTTTTTGTCCTGTCATCTCCAACATGATTGTACAGTCCTCCAAAATCTTTTGAGCGCAAATCTTTCTTGCCTATCTCGTTGTCATAAACTAGAATGAGCAGATCTAAATCCTTAGGAGGTTTATAGCTTGTATATTTTTCATCAGGCATGCACTCTGGTTGATATTTTGAATTTTCAAACTTGTACAAATCAAAATATTTGCTAGTTATCTCGTCGTATTGATTTGTCATTTGATATTGATAATTTGTGCAACCACCATAAGGCGATAAAAATATGAGCTTCCATTTTACTTTGCCTGATTCATCCATGGCATATGATTTGGTTGGAATCCCAAGTGTAAGAACTAGGACAAAAAGGAAAGCAAATACAAAGATTCGTATGTTCTTGTCATGTACAAACTGTTTTTTATATTCCAACCCTGATTCTAAATTTATGCCTAAATTATTAAGTAACGGTGTGTCACTTTTGAAACACAATGTATTTCTTACAACTACATTATGATTATAGAAATTAATTGTAAAAGTATGTGATGGATAATTTTTCCAATTAAAAGAGATTGTGCATGAGAATCTGCTGTTTGTCGTTAAGCTTTAGAACTTAGAAATCAAGTATGATTGTTGAATGATAAGACGGACAAAAATCAGGTTTTCTGCAATGCCTTTTGAATATGTTTGAATATGTCCATTGTGGCCCCTTCAGGTCCCCATGTGATTAAGAGCATGTATTTGTCTCCTATGGGCATTGTCAATCTGGAGAGTTTGTCGTATACCGCGAACACATATTGGTTTTTCCCTAACTTTGGACTCAACTTGTTGCGCGCCTTCATCGAATTGACAGCATAACTTAGTGTCTCCTTATGCTCCTCGTCGCTAAGCAGGGGTTTAATACCTTCTCGAATTTTTGTTCCAAGCTCTTTTCCCTCCATGTCACAGACTGTCGCATAACGTATACGATCATCTGACTTCATGACTGTGCTAAGCATCTCTTGGACACTCAATGTAATAGATACGACGAAGAAGCATAAAAACTAAATGTCTCTCAAAATAAAATTGGATTTTAGCAAATACAACTCGATATTTAACAATAAATTGTATCCATCCTCTCGTGTTGTAATCAATGTGACTATGGTCTTAGTCTGACAATTCTATTGATGATTGTTGCATGGTTGGCACCAGGGCTAGTCGTTAGATAGAGAAGATGCGTGCTACCGAGTGGCATAGTTATGCGCTTAATTTTTGCATATTCTGCCAGTACGTATTTTCCCTTACCAATCTTATGAAACAATTTGCTTCGCACCTTCCAAGCTGTCACTGCCATTTTTAGTGATTGTCTACTTTCCGAAGGCGTCAGAAGATTCTTAGCTCCTTTTCTGTGTCCGCTATATTTTACTCTGCCATCCAGGTCACAAATTGTGACAAACCGAATTGCTTGACTCATCTTCATTACTTTCTCATACACTTCTTGATAGTTCATGAGAAATAGGATGATTGATTGAAAATAAAGTTATCTCCTATTATGACGTGAATTGGGAACTTTTTGTTCATAAATGAGGATTCTATTTTTGTTGACAACAAGTAAAAATGGTACTCCTTTTGAAACAACCAAATGTTTTACCTGTAATTATTGTGTCTTCTTAAACCTCATCAGCCTCTCATCACTCTCACTAAATGACTGTATTATTGAATGACATACTGAGATTCATTTCTGACATTCCAGATATCACATCTATGAGTAATGGAACGTTGGTGAAACCACTCTGTTCATTTTGTTGCAAAGAGATGCAATTTGTAGAAGGCGACATAATATTCGGTGAAAAATGGTATCATAGAGATTGTAAAAAACATGCTGTTGTCGTAAAGGTTATTGTTTAGAAAGATCTTGGAAATACTACCAAATTATTTTGTACAAGTTTAACTATTTCTTTTCTCTCATACTTTCAAAACATTTCTGAGCTTCATCTTGTCTGTTAAGGTTTTGTAGACATCCAATCTTTATCATCATAACAGAAGGATTGTTAGGATCAAGCTTTAAGATTCTATCACAGACCAGAAGAGAGTCTTCGTATGCTCCCATGTTAAACAAAGTACTTGCCTTATCCTCCATAATCCTAGTGTCATAGGGCTTGGATCCCAAAATTCTTTCATAACATGTTATCGCCTCTTCATATCTAGTTAATTGATTTAATGTAAAGGCCTTGTCCCACAATGCCTTGTAGTGATTTGAATCTATTTCCAATATTTTATCAAAGTAAGAAATGGCCGTGTCAAGTTCATTTTTACAGGTGTAAGCGGATCCGATAGAGTGTAATACATTAGGAGAGTCTGGAACAATTTTTATCACTTTCAGATAACAGTTCAGAGCCTCATCATAATTTCCAGACTTGAAATGAGACATTCCTTCATTGGTTAATTTTTCAATTTTGGACTGATCTATTATCTGTGAATCTTTCTTCCAGAACTTCATGTCAGCTATAACAACGTCTTGCACATATGGTATGGTTAGCTAATATGACAAGCATTTGCAAAATAATCAAGCATTATTTGTTGAAAAAGAAAAAATGGAGAGTGGATGTTATTCTTAAGGTGATGTGATGTCTAAACACCTAATTTGAGCCCAACATAACAAAGATTAGAATTACAATTATTGAAAGGTGCATAGTTTTCACATCAATTTTCAGTTTATAGCGTTTTTAGAGATTGCTGATAAGTATGTATATTCTTTTAATATTCAGGAGATAAGAAATAACACATGGAACCAATAATCAAGAAATACGGTCTTTCAGACCTTGAGCGATTCATAGAGATTGGAAATAAGTCTTTGTTAATAAAAGGCAGATCCGGCACGGGCAAGGAAACTCTCTGCTTTGAGTTGGCAGGTGGTAAAGTCAAAGAGTACAATGTAATTTTCATTACAAGAAATCAGACTGACAAAATACTTTACAGAAGATTTCCATGGATAACAGATTTTATTTCTCCCTTCAACATTGTCGAAATATCATCGGAAGATACAGTGTTAACCGATTCATCCTTTGTTATTTCTGCAATAGTTAATGCAATTGCAAATTCTTCTAAAAAAGTAAAAGATCCATTCCTTTCTTCAGAGAGTCTAAAAAAACCCTTTATCATTCTAGATGTTTGGGATTCAGTCTCAAGAGAAATGAATGCATTAGACAGAATGAGGGCTGAGAAACTTTTAACCTCTCTTGCTGAAAAATATGATGGGTTCATAATTTTCTTAAGCGAACAGCAGGACACTGCATCATTAGAATATCTTGTAGATGGAGTGATAGAGACATCTCAACATTATTTCAAGACATATAGAATAAGAGAGATAAGTCTAGAAAAATTAAAGGGGGTTCCCATCAAGAGGCCAAAAATTCCATTTACACTTCAAAATGGCAGATTTCAATCTTTCTCGAATCTACGTAGCGGTATGAAGAATGCATCTAGATTCATTTCTATTCCCAATTCAGATTCGAGGTATTCTACAGGAAGTAAGGACTTTGATTCAAAGTTAAACGGAGGTTTTAGAAAAGGATCTGTAGTAGGCATAGAAATTGATAGTGATGTAGACCGTTTTGCTTTTGTACCACTTCTCTCACCTTTGGCGCTAAACTTTATGACTCAAAATAATTCTGTTCTGATATCATCCTCATCAGATCAGGACGTAAGTGCAGTTGTAGATTACTTAACACCGTATACTGATAAAGACGTACTAAAGAATTTCAGGATATTCGGGCATACTTTTGGCTCAAAATCAGATTATGTCATAGAAAGAGAAGGTCTTGATTTTGAATCAACCAACAACGAATGGCAAAAAACATACCGAAGTCTAAAAGAAAACAATAGGCCACTTCTAATGTCTGCGGACTATAGTTTCTTAGAATTGGCTTACCAGTCAGAGGAAAAATTAATTTTGAAATCATTAATCGAAAATTCGCGGATGGTCAGACATAACAAGGATCTTTTTTTAATAATTTCAAGACCGGGTTACAAATCATTAGAAATTATGAAAAGTGTATGCGATTTACATTTAAGAATTTTTGATCATGAAGGAACAATTTTTCTTTCAGCTTTAAAACCTCAGTTATTCCTGTGTAATATGCAATCAAGTTTTGAAAGTGGATATCCTCAACTAATTTTAGAGGATTCAGTGTAGTACAATTCATTTTAGTTAATTCTACATACAAACGTGAAAATTTTTGATATAAATCGTTATTAAATTGTCTTTTCGTTTTACGCTCCCGTGGCAAGTCCAAACGGACTATTGTTTTGGAATCCCAGTCAATTACTCATACAAGCAATAGAAGTAAATGTGACAGGTGCAATGGGATTCTTTGATGCATTTGCTATAATGAAAGTCATATACAAGCTAATTGGAGTAAGAGTATTGGCCAAGGTGAGGAAGATGGTCTTGATATTGAGGAACATGTAGAACGAGCATAAACTGATGAAGACGAGTTTGACAAAATATAATATAGGTTTTCAGGACAGATAATATCCATTTTACTTTAATACAGCCTATACTGATGTTACTTATGATTAAAATTCCAAACAAAGTCCAAGACATGTTAAAAGATCAAAAGTTCATAGTGGTTGGCTCTGTAGATATCAACGGTCTTGCAAACTTATCCCCAAGAACGTCATTTTATTTCACAGATACTACAATCTATTGGTTAGACTTTTTCAAACACAAGTCACAGGGAAATTTTAAGAGTATTCCATGGGTAAGTGTAGGAGTGTTTGACAAGAAGGAGCTCAGGGGATACCAGATCAAAGGAAAAGTCACATTTGTAACAGAGACTAAGGAAAAATCCAGAATAACCGATGTCATAACTCGCTCAGTAACCGGAAAAACATCAAGTAAGATATTTGAGAGAATAAGCCAAAACAAAACTCCAGATGTAATCATGTTTACCCCCAAGGCGGTCTACTCACTTGATCCAAAAGAAGAGTCAGGAACATCTATGGTGATGGATAAAGATGGAGAGACAGTCTCTCTTCTAGGAAGATAATTTCTTTCTTATGATATCAAGCGTAGTTGTAGGGTCAGCTTTACCTGTTGTTTTTCTCATAACTTTACCTACAAGGTAATTAATCGTATCAGGATTATGTCTTTCTTCCATTACTGCTTTTTCTTCTTCTTTGAATACTTCATCAATTATTTTTTCAATTGAATCTACATCACTGACATGTCCCAAGTCAAGACTAGATACAACATCTGAAAGCGATTTTCCTGTTTTTATCATCTCATGTAATGCTTGTTTTCCAGAGTTTCGTGTCAAATTTCCATTCATTATAAAATCAGCGAGATACGAAATATGTTTGGCGGTTATTTTTAATTCAAGTTTCTTTTCTCTTGTATCTGCAAAGCCCATCAAATCAGTTGTTATAATATTTGCGACTTCTTTTGCATTTTTTTCATTATATGCATTTTCAAATAAATCTGAATAGAATTTGTCAGATGATAAAACATCTGCCACTTGCGCAGGTATACCATATTTTTTAACATATCTTTCTCTTCTTGCAACAATGCTTTCCGGCATCTCTGATTTTATGCGCTCAAGGGAATGGTTACCAATCAAAACAGTGGGGATGTCTGCCTCCGGTATGTATCTATAGTCTTGTTCTTCTTCTTTTGATCTAGATGAAACCGTGATTCTTCGCGCATCGTCCCAATGTCTTGTTTCTGCCTGAACTTGAATTTCTCTTTCAACAAGGCTTTGTTGTCGTGTAATCTCAAAATGAAGTGCCTTTTCTATATCCCTGAATGAGCCTACGTTTTTTATCTCAACTCGGTTTCCATCTCCTTCCGAGATGTTACCATCTACTCTCATGGCACCTTCAAGATATGGGTCAGATACCCCAATATTTTCAACCAAATCTGCGAGTACGTTCAAGAAGATACGAACCTGTTTTGGAGTCTCAAAGTCTGGCTCTGTCACAATCTCAACAAGGGGAGTCCCTGCTCTATTGTAATCAACTAGTGGAATCATGTTCTTCTCTGAGCTACCCTCGTAAATCAATCTCCCAGGATCTTCTTCCAGTTGTATTCTTCTGATTCTAATCTCTTTTCCTTCGATCTCAATTTTTCCGTCTGAGCCAATACTTGTTGGACCATATGCATTATACTGTGTAATTTGAAAGTTCTTTGGCAAGTCAGGATAGAAATAATTTTTCCTGAAGAAGCCAATCTTTTTTGGAATTATACATCCTAATGCAAGTGAAATCATTGTAGCTTTTTCTACTGCTTTTTTGTTTAACAACGGAAGTGAGCCGGGAAGACCTGCACAAACAGGACAGATGTTAGAGTTTGGTGCAAGATTTCTATATTCTGCTTTACATGGGCAGAATAACTTGCTTTGGAGTTTTGTAAGCTGACAGTGAATTTCTAATCCTATTTTTGTCAAAGCGGTACCTCTGGAAGACTAGTGGTCTCTTGTAATGCATATGCCGCTTGAAGTAATTTCTTTTCTTCAAATGAATTTGAAAATAGTTGAATGCCAATTGGAAGGCCAGAATTAGATATTGCAAATGGAACAGAAATGGCAGGAATTCCCGAGAGATTTGCAGTTATTGTGTTAATGTCGGTAAGATAGAGTTTGAGCGGATCATCTATTTTTTCACCAATCTTAAAAGGCAAGATAGGCATTGTTGGAGATATCAAAAAGTCAACCTTCTTGAAAGCCTCATCAAGCTGAGTTTTTATCAAGGCTCTGACTTTTTGAGCTTTGAGATAATACTTGCCATAATATCCTGCAGACAAGACAAATGCTCCAAGCAATATCCTTCTTGTTACTTCAGGTCCAAAGTTACTTCGTACTTTTGATATAAATGCCTTGAATTCATACCCTTCTGAACCAAAATCAAATCCATATCGTAGATTATCATACCTTGCAAGATTACTACTTGCTTCTGCTGAAGATATTGTATAGTAGGCCGCTACCGAGTGCTTTACAGCATCAATAGATATTGGAATACATTCTGCACCAAGGTTCTGTAGTTTTGATATTGCCACATTTGTTGCAGATGCAACTTCCTCATCAATTCCATCCCCAATCATCTGAGAAATAATTCCAATTTTTTTCCCAGATATTCCTGTTTTCAGATCCTGGACATATTCAACACGCCCATTGTTTACTGTAGTATCATCATGTGAGTCGTGCCCTGATAGCATATTCAGTAGAAATGCCACATCCTCTACAGTCCTTGCAATAGGACCTATCTGTTCTATACTGTTAGCATAAGAAACAAGACCATATCTGCTTATCAAACCATAGGTAGGTTTTAGGCCAACGACTGAGCAAAAGCTTGCCGGACTTCGAACAGAACCTCCAGTATCAGAACCAAGTGAAGCAACACATTCAAAAGAACTTACTGACACCCCACTTCCCCCAGAAGAACCGCCTGGTACATATTCAGTATTCCATGGATTTCTACTTGGACCAAAATAGCTATGTTCTGTTGTAGAACCCATAGCAAATTCATCAAGATTTACTTTACCAATTATTATGGCATCTTCAGATTTTAGTCTAGAAATTACAGTTGCGTCATATGGTGAAATAAAATTCTCAAGCATTTTAGAGGCGCAGGTTGTTTTCAGCCCTTTAGTGCAAATGTTATCTTTGATAGACACTGGCATTCCAAAGCAGATGCCAACTTTTTCTTTGGATTTAATCTTTTTATCGATTTCCTTAGCTTTAACAAGTGCATTTTCACCATCTACAGTAATGAAGGCATGTATTTTATCTTCGACTTTTTTTATACGTTCTAGTGTCTTTGCAACAAACTCTTCTACAGATATGGTACCCGATTTTACCTGAGACGCAAATTCAGTAGCTGAAATTCCGAGATTCATTTAAACCATTTTTGGCGCACGGATGAAATTGTTTTGGTCTTTTTTGAGGCTTTCAATTAATGCTACATCATATGGTACATGTTTGTCATTTCTAAGACTCTCAGAATCTACTTCTCTTCTTAGAGTGTCATCAGAATTGAATTCAACTGCATCTAATCCGTCAAAATATTTTATAACCTGCTCAATCTGCTTGATGTATTTTTCGTGGTCCTTGAGTTCAACCTTGACTAAATCCCCAAGGTGATCAATCTCTTTTCTTTCTACCATGTTTTTTCACTTATGGTGTAAGTCTATCGACATCACGTGGATAAAAAGTAGTATCTCTAATGTTTTCAGTACCAGTGAGAGCCATCATTAATCTTTCAAGGCCAATACCACAGCCTGCGTGAGGTGGAACTCCATAATCAAAAACACGTAAGTGATAATCAAAGGCATCTAGTTTGAAGCCCTTGTTCTTCATCCTCTGTTCTAATTCCATTCTTTTCTCTATTCTTGTACTTCCGGAAGATAGTTCTAGATCTCCGAACATCAAATCAAATGATTCTGATATTTTTTGATCATCGTACTTAGCTTTGACATAGAAAGGCTTTGGAGCAAGTGGCCAATCCTTGATAAAGTAAAAACCATTGATATCTATTTTTTTTAATTGGGACGAATACAAATCATCACCCCATTTTGTTTTAGCACCAGCGTTTTGCATCTTTTCTACCAATTCGGTATAAGTATACTGTGGAATCTTATCAGGTATTTCTGGAACTTTGTAATCCGTAGTCTTGATTGATTCACAATAGTCTTTGACAACACTGATTGATCTTTTAATTATATTTTCAATATGCACCATTACATCAGCATAATCTGAGAAAGCTTCTTCCAGGTCTATCGAGATTGCTTCGGAGAGATGCCTGTTAGTTCTAGACGCTTCAGCTCTAAAGATTGGAGCAATCTCAAAAATCTTTTCAAAAGATAATGTCAACTGCTCCTTGTAAAGTTGTGGGCTCTGCGCTAAAAATGCCTCTTTGTTATAGTAAAATATCGGAAAAAGTGCAGCCCCACCCTCTGTTGCAGTTGCTATCATCTTTGGAGTATTTACTTCAATGAATTCTTTTTCATATAGATATTCACGAATTGATTTTAAGACTAGACTTCGCATCCTGAAGATATGCTGCAAAATGTTTCTTCTAAGGTCAATTGCTCGCAGTTCAAGTCTGGTGTCAATGTTTGGAACCACCTTAGTTTGCCATGTAAAGGGAGCAATCTTTTCTACAACAGAAAAGACACGCAATTCATGTGGGGTGATCTCAACCCCTCTAGGAGCTTTTGGCGATGGTTTTACAATTCCCTTGACTGCAATAGTAGACTGTTCTTTGAGTTTTACCAGACTTTCTTTGATTTCATCTGGGCAGACACCTGCTTTAGCAGTAATCTGCATTTGACCCTCCTTGTCATTTAACAAGACAAATACCAGATTTCCGTGGTCTCGTACACTTGAGATCCAGCCCATTACAATAACCTCTTTCCCATCCATTGATGGATCAAGGTGATTTGAATAGATATTCCTACGCCAATCTCCAAGTTCAGTACCTATCATGTTTTCATCAAATATCTTTTTGTTAGTGTTAATTTATGTTGCGAAAGTCAAGAAGAAAGTCAACATGATAGATGATACAAGGAATTTGGTTCTAGGATTTGAAAGATGTCAATAATGGAGAGAAGGTGATTAATTAATCATCTTTTCCATTCAATCATTGAGATGAAAAATCCATATGAAATTTCAAGATTACGTAGGTAAGTCAGATGAGGATGTTCAACGTAATGAGATCTCAAATCAATCCATAATGAAAATAGAAAAATTTTGGAATCACGTTTGTGATTCAGTTAAAGTATTTGTTGGTAGAGAGCTCGGGCTTGTATTTCCAGATGACGGATTTGTTGTGCTTGGAGTCTGTTGGGATTTCCAACCAATATGACCGCCCTTTGAACAATGACCGCCCATTCCAAAGATACCAAAATTCGATGATTGACCTTGTGATGTATACAATACTTTTCCATTTCCTGCATCTACAATCACAGAATATGCCAAGTTTTTGTCATCTATGACTTTGAAATCATATACTACGGATCCTTGAATTACAGTCAGAGATCCTCCAATGACTTTACCATTGGTTACTGCTGATGCGGCCGTATCTTGTGCAGCAGAAAATGATGTCTTTACATTAGACATTATATTTTCCTGAAGGTTAATGGATCCTTGGATTTTTGGTGCTGTGTTAGCTGGTGAATTTGTTCCCGTTGTACCAGTAGTCTGTGCATATGCCAGTGATCCTCCAATTGTAGCTCCTATTGCCACAATTAGCATCACAGTAAGCAACTTACGATTACTGCCTAGATTTGTATTCATTCCGTAGTGACTATGTCATATTGCTTATAATCAATTGCTATACATTGTTCACTAACAAAGTTAGCTAACATATTATAATTAATATATTCAGCACTTGTCATAGATGAGTAAAACTATAGGAAAAGATAAGAAAATTTTGCTATTTTCTTTTGTTGTCGCTGCTACAACTGTCATTGCTGGAATATTGCATCTACAAATGGCTCCAAGGTCATTATCAGAGAATCTAGGGCAGGGAATACTTTTCCTAGTTGGAGGAACCGTGCAGGTTTTTTGGGCAGTCCCAGTAATAAAACGATGGGGTAGAATATGGCAGATTATTGGCATAGCTGGAACTGCGATATTTTTCATCTTATGGTATGCAAGTAGATTGCATCTTATTCCAGAAGGCCCCATTCTTGGAGGTAGTTCACCAAGCCATTTGCCACCAAGAGAATTTCCAAGAGGTAACTTTACAGGAGGAGATTTTCCAAGAGGTTCTTCGCCAAGAGGACTAGGACTGCAGGTTGGGGGAATCATGGTACCTCCAATAGAAATATTTCAGTTAGCATTTATCGGATTGTATGCGGCTCTAAGCAAGATGATTTCTGGGAGACAAAAAAAATAAATTCGTTTCTCAGTGTAATAAAAAAAGAGTTTACACATTTATTTATCCCAGCATATTATGTGTAATTAAGTAAAATGAGAATAGCTATAGGAATCGGAATCGCAATATCTGTAATAGTTGTAGTATTCCTCTTCACAAACATATTTGATTTAGCCAAGCCAGAAGTAGAAAAATCTATTAATTCTACCAAGGAAGTAGCTTCCAAAGTTCAAGGCAAGGATGTGGTTTCAGGAGCGGAAACTCTGTCATCGAGCATACAAAACATAACATCTCAGATAAAAATTAAGAACCCATAGACCTTGAGATAAGTATGAAAATTACATAAGAATCATATTTTCTGAAGTATATTCAATTGAATAATGACTAACCTTTATCGCGTTCTGCCAGAGGAGATGGATGATCTAGTCATTAGACTTGGTCAACCACGATATAGATCAGACCAATTACTTCATGCGTTATATCACGAATCACCAAAAAATATGTCAGACTTGCACCAAATCCCAGTCGCGATGAGAGATGCACTTATCACAGCAGGATATACAATAGGTTCAGAGAGTGAAGCCCATCGAGTTGTAAGTGAGGATGGTCACACAACAAAGTTACTTCTCAAATTTAATGATGAGACTCTTATCGAGACAGTTCTTATGCAGTACGGTCCATCGCAGGACAAGACTCATCCTCGATCAACAGTTTGTGTCTCTACTCAAGTTGGCTGTCCAATGGGTTGTGTGTTCTGTGCTACAGGTCAAATGGGTTTTGAAAAAAATCTAAAAGCAGAAGAGATTGTTGCGCAGGTGCTCCATTTTGCTGACGTTCTACGTCAACGAAATGAACATGTTACAAATCTTGTCTTCATGGGAATGGGTGAACCACTTGCAAATTATGCCGAGACGATCCGCGCTGTTAGACTACTGACACATCATAGAGCATTTGGATTAGGACAACGAAGTATTACAATTTCTACGGTGGGAGTTATTGTTGGGATAGACAGACTAGCAGACGAAGACCTTCACGTAAAGCTTGCAATCTCACTTCATGCGCCAAACGATGAACTTCGAAAACGACTTGTTCCAACAGCAGGACCTCATTCAGTTGAAGACTTGATAATGGCGGCAAAACGTTACTTCAAAAAGACTGGACGCCGAGTTACATTCGAATATGCTCTAATTGATGGCATCAATGATTCTACTGCAAATGCGGCAGAACTAGCACACCTTTTGAAAGGTAATGGAGCCCACGTGAACTTGATTCCTATTAATCCTACAGCAGTAGGATTTCAGCGTCCTGCTAGGAAGAGAGTTCTTGCATTTCAACAGATACTTCGCGACGGAGGTGTAAACTGTACGGTGCGAGTAGAGAAGGGCTCAGAGATCTCAGCAGCTTGTGGGCAGCTTAGAACTGACATTACAAAGAAGATTGTTCATTGATGTGTATTCTCTAACACTAAAATTACTGATGAATATCTAGATTAATTCTTCTCCAATCTCAATAATACGAACTGGACAAACCTCTAAATTAAAAAGAAAATATTTCCTAAATATGGTTCTAGATAGTAGAGAAAAAACAGCCATTATAGTATCTCATTTGATTTCGCTCTATTCTGAAAAGATGGGGCAAGCAAAGATACCAACGAATCAATCTGTCATTGATTTTATAATGAAGAATATTCCTCAAGAATACAAATCTGATCTATCCATGGACTTAATTGACGATGTGTTTAATTTCATCTCTACACATGGAACTTTCATAAACCCCCAAGATTAGAAAAGATCATCATATGTCTTCAATAGCCACTCTAGGTTCTCACTGCGCTCTCCAAGTACTTAAAGGGGCAAAGGATGAGGGATTCAAGACAATACTAGTATGTGAGAAAAAACGCGAAAAACTTTATCGAAGATTTCGATTTATAGACGAATTTGTACTTGTTGATTCATTTGCTGAAGTATTGGAACAAAAATGCTCAAAAATTTTGAAAGAAAATAATGCTGTAATCATACCACATGGTACCTTAATAGCTCAGATGAGCTCATCTGAGATTGAATCAGTCAAGACACCAATTTTTGGAAACAAATGGATTTTCAGATGGGAGTCTGATAGAAACATGAAAGAAAAACTCATGATAGAATCTAAATTAAAAATTCCAAGATCATTGTCTAACCCAAGTGAGATCAATGGCCTGGTAATTGCGAAAAGACATGGTGCTGCAGGTGGTAAAGGATACTTTCTTTCAACAAATGAAGAAGAATATATCAAAAAGCGAGACAAGTTGATAAGAGAAGGAACAATCAAAGGAGATTCCGATTTATACCTGCAAGAATATGCTCTAGGAGTATCAGCATATTTGCAATATTTTTATTCCGAGATGAGTGGAGAACTAGAATTTTTTGGAGTCGACAGAAGATATGAGTCAGACATTGATGGCCTTGGAAGAATTCCAGCCCAAGAACAAATCAATGTGGAGTTGATTCCATCATTTAATGTAATTGGGAATAGCCCGTTAGTTTTGCGAGAGTCATTGCTTGAGGAAGTTTATGCCATGGGCGAAAGATTTGTAGATGCTGCAAAAAGACTCGTATCTCCCGGTATGACCGGACCATTCTGTCTTGAAGGAGTATATGATGAGAATGGTAAATTTACTACATTTGAATTCTCTGCAAGAATTGTCGCAGGGACTAATCTATACGTTGACGGCTCACCATATTCATCACTAATCTATAATGAGCCAATGAGTATGGGAAGGAGAATTGCCCGAGAGATAAAGAATGCCAAAAACAAGAATCAATTAGATAAAGTAGTCACCTAATTTCTATAAATTCTAATTTCAAAAAAGTTTAATTCAAATATATGTTTTAAGCGCCGCCAAGTGAAACTATCAGATCCGACATAAAACCGGCGCAGAGTCCAATTAAGATTCCCGTCATCATTATTGTATTACTTGTATAGCGTCTCCCAGAGTTGTACATTAACAATGAGACATAGATTAATGCTCCACCGGCTATTGAAAGAAAGAGAATAAACGCCAGATTAGAAATCCAAATACTACCAAGGATGGTACCAAGAAATGTTGGACCGCCCCCAATCAAACCAACCAATAAAAGAAATTTAATTTTAGGTCTATTTGACAATCCAGACAAAGGCCCAGCAATACCAAAACCTTCTGTTGCATTGTGTGCACCAAAACCAATTATCAAAAGTATGGCAAGGCCAACTTCACCAGATACATATGATTGACCAATTGCCAACCCTTCACTAAAATTATGAGCACCAATACCAATTGCAATCATCATTGCTAATCGGTAAGCATTTGCCTCATGAAATAATTGCTTGAGATGATCATCCCCATTTTTTATGCTATCAAGTGATAAAATCTGTGGAACGGAATTTCGATGCATCCGTGCTTCATACAAAACAAGGCTAATCAGACCTAATGCAACCCCTCCAAACATTACAACGAGGGAAAATACTGCGTCAGATATTGGAACATGACCAGAAAATGCATTCTTTGCAGCAGTCTCTGTAGATTCCCATGCATGGCTGAAGACGTCAATTATCAGAAATATCAGAATACCTAATGCTAAAGCATTCAACAGTCCTTTTTTGTTTGAACTAATGTTTTTTACTGCAGATATTGGCAAGCCAAGAAAAATTGTAAATCCAGCTATTGCGCCAAGTAAAATCAGCTGCCAATAATCAATCATTACAATTTCATTAGGATGAGCTAACTTATTTAAATCACAGACTAGTTCTAAAATTCTAGAATTACTCTCGCGTTGTTTAAATAGTTAGGTATGCCTAATTCAAAAAATATTGAAAAAAAAAGTTCCACTATCTCAACTCAAAAAGTATGATGTAAATCAAAAAATTCTTGAGGCATTAGCAGATGCTCAGTCAAGGTCCATCATATTTTCAATCATTAAAGAAGGAAAGACTGCGTTAGAACTATCCGAGAAATATAGAATTCCACTTAGTTCAGTTTACAAAAAAATTTCAGATTTAGAAGATCTTGCTTTAATAAGAATTGACAAATGGGTATTGTCAGACAGTGGAAAAAAATTCAAGGTCTACAAAAGTAGGATTAGTCGAGCTGAAATCAGTATAAAAAAACCAGAGCCTATGATAACTCTGAGTCCTAATTAAAGTCGATGTTCAAATAGTTAATATTCAAAGAAGATTCATCTAATAAAGTGAAAAGATATTACTATGTTGCAATTCCTATCCTCATAACTATAATTGCAGTATATTACATGACAACACCTCATGGCAATAAATCTGAAGAATTAACCCCTCAAATGCTGATGCAAAATGGTTCACCTATACTTGGAGATCCCAATGCAAAGATAACCATGGTAGAATTTGGTGACTATCAGTGTACATATTGTCATTTATTTCATCAAAACACCAAAGATGCATTACTCCAGCAATATGTTGAAACTGGCAAAGTAAATTTCGTATTTCGAGATTTCCCATTAAATGGTCCGGATTCAGTACTTGCTGCCGAAGGATCATATTGTGCAGATGACCAAGGTAAGTACTGGCAGTATCACGATGAATTATACAAAAACTGGGCTGGTGAAAAAACAGGTTGGGTAAATCAAAAATCATTGGATAAATTTGCCATGACTGTAGGACTCGACCTAGATAAGTTTGATAAATGCATATCAGATAAAAAATACGAGCAAAAAGTGTTAGATAATCAGAAATTCGGTGAAAAGATAGGCATAGATGGAACTCCCTCATTTATCATCTTTGGTGGAAAAGGAATTACTAAGATAGTGGGAGCACAGCCAATATCAGTATTCAAGCAAGTTCTCGATAAATTTCAAACTAGTTAGGTAGTAGCTAAATGGTAAAGCCAAAGATAGAAAAACAAGATTCCGTAAAATTATACAAACTGCGAAAAATGTTAGAAGATTTAGCTGATCACTCAGGACGAGGTACAGAATTAATCTCACTTTATGTACCCCCAAAGAAGGCGTTGCATGAAGTCATAAATAATCTTCGTGAAGAACAAGGTACTGCGGATAACATCAAATCAGATCTTACAAGAACACATGTAGTAGATGCATTGTCAAGAGTTATTCAGAGGTTAAAGTTGTACAAAACATCTCCGGATAAAGGATTAGTCATGTTTTGTGGTGCACTACCACCTGAAGGAGGAGGACCGATTGGAAGCGAGGTCGTAAAATTATACGAGATTGAACCCCCAAAGGAACTTCAAACATTTCTTTACAGATGTGATGATCATTTTCATGTAGACATTCTCAAGGACATGTTAAAAGATGATAACATGATTGGGTTTTTAGCAATTGATGCGAAAGATGCAGGGTGGGGATTATTGAGGGGCGATAAATTGGATGTATTATCAGAAACATCATCAGGTGTTGCAGGAAAACACAGACAAGGAGGTCAGTCTGCTAGGAGATTTGAAAGACTTCGAGAGATGGAGCTCAACGAGTACTACAACAGAGTTGCACATACAACTCGCGAATATTTCATAGACATCTATCCAGTAAAGGGCCTCATAGTATCAGGACCAGGACCTACAAAAGAGAATTTCTTAAGGGAAAGCTATCTAGAATATAGGCTTCAAAATAATATCCTTGCAACTCTTGACTGCTCCTATGCAGGCTCAGAAGGAGTACGAGAAGCATTTGCCAAAGCCCATGATGTTCTCACAGATTATAGAATGGTTGAAGAAAAAAAGCTTGTAGATAAGCTATTCAATGACATAAATTTCTCAAGAGGTCTTGCCACTTATGGACTAAATGAAATTATAGACCTTCTCAAGAGAAATGTTGTATCTACCATATTAATTACAGATGATACAAACCTGCGAAAAATCGATATTACTTGTAGGAGATGTCAAAATATCCAAAGTGAAATTTTAGAGCGTCCAAAGGTCATTCCAAGAATTCAACAGATACTAAGTCAGCCATGTCCTAGCTGTAAAAGCATGGACTTGGAATCAACCGAACGTGATATCGTGGATTATCTAGATCTCATTGCAGGTCAAACAGGTGCAAAAGTTGAGGTAATAACAGGGTCAACCGAATACGGAACAATGCTTTCAAGTATAGGTAAAGTCGGCGCCTTTTTGAGATACAATCCCAATCAATAATATCGTACAGCGTAGTTAACTCTAAATAATTTAAAAATTCATGAAAATTCATGGAGCATGTAAATCCAGAAGAATTTGATTCAAAAGTATTAAAATCAAACAAGAAGATAATAGTTCTTTTTTATACAACATGGTGCCCCTATTGTGCTAATTTCAAACCAACTTTCGAGTCTGCAAAAATTGAAACTGCAACTAAGATGGAATCAATTATTGATGAAGATGAAAATCCACTATGGGACAGATTTAACATTCAATCTGTGCCCACCATGATTGTATTTCAAAATGGAAAAATAATTTCAAGGAAAGATGCCAGAAAACATGTCGGTTTAACAAAATCAGATATGGATTCCATCTTAACTGAATTATCCTGATTTTATATTATTTCTAATCTTTTTTGTTAACTCTTCTAGATCATTATCTGAAACAATCATCCTTCTTGCCCAAGGATTGGAGATCTTTTGATATCTAGGAATGACATGCACATGTACGTGTGGAATTATCTGGTTAGCTGATTTACCATTATTTTGACCAATGTTAAATCCGTCCGCTCCTGTTGTTGCAAGTATACCCCGTGCTATAACAGGTACTCGGGAAAACAGGGCACCAACTTCATCATCCGACAAGTCTGTGATTTTTTCATGATGAGCCTTTGGCATAACTAACGAATGACCTTGTTGTATCGGGTACTTGTCCATTATGGCAAAATGGGTCTCATCTTCAAATATTATATGAGAATCTTGTTTGCGATTAATCAAATTACAGAAGAGACATTCCATACCTTTTTGCATTAATGTATTTTATTTATACTCACCTTCATGATATACTGAAAAGGCGTTCAACGTGTCAGATACTGTTATTTAGGGTAAAATTTTGACTTGTATCGTCAAATGGGAAAAAAAGATAGAGAAGAGAGAGTCCAGGAGCGAGAGACTTTTTACCAAAAGCGACAAAAGACCCAATTCAAGAACAAGGCAATAGCAATAGGTATTTTAGCTGGAATTGTGGCGGTATTAGGAATATCCAGCTATAATTTCTACGAATTATCATTACATACAACAGCCAAGGGGGTACCTCCGGGTTCAGGTCCTCTTGGAGGAATTCACATTCATGCAGGATTACTAACCATGATTTATGATCAACAGTTTGATTATACTTCAACTGCATATCAGTTAAAAAATCCATACATCCACTTTGAAAAAGGTAATGGAGAGACCGTACATATGCATGCTGCCAACGTAACAATGGCATATCTCTTTGAAACAGTAAAAATTGGATTAGATGACAAGTGTTTTACATTCCCTGACAAGCGAGCATTTTGTACAAACGCCAATTACACATTGAAATTCTTTGTCAACCACCACCAAGTGCCAGATCTTGCAAATTATGTCTTCAAAGATCAGGACAGACTCTTGATTTCATATGGTAACGAGAATGAAACTCAGATAAATTCCCAGCTAGCTAGGCTAGACGGTTTCAAACTAATCAGTTAGGGTTCAGAGAGTTCATCTTTTAGTATCTTGAAATCTTCTACAGATATTTCCCCTTTTGCCAATCTATTTTTTATAATCATCATGGCATAATCATCATC
>JBGPGB010000001.1:0-25774 GCA_041483595.1 Nitrosotalea sp. | reverse complement strand
GATATTCAACCACATCATATGCAAAAGACTGAGAACTATCTTCATACTATAAGAAAGAAAAAGGGAACACTTCTCTTTGTATTAATTGACTCTGAAAACTCTGTAGGGCACTCTGCTTCAACTCTGGCAAAGGAAGCAGAAAAGAGTGGTGCATCTGCCATTCTTGTTGGTGGCTCATCCTCTACTGATCAACTCACCATGACTGAGACTGTATCTAGTATTAAAAAAGCAGTCAAAATTCCTGTGATCCTCTTTCCTGGCAACGTTACAGGTGTAGTTCCTGGTGCGGATGCAATACTTTTTAGTTCACTTTTAAATTCGGATAATCCATACTTTATTTCACAAGCACAAGCCTTAGGAGCACCAAATGTTCTAAGATTTGGTCTCGAAGCACTTCCTACAGCATATATCATTATTGGTGAGGGAACTACAGTTTGGCATGTCGGTTCAGTAAGAACAATTCCCTTTGACAAACCAAGTTTAGCTGTCATGTATGCTCTCTCTGCTCAATTTATGGGAATGCGACTTGTATATCTTGAAGCTGGATCAGGAGCGAAATCTAATGTAAAACCTGAAATGGTTGCTGCGGTAAGGAAGCTTTTCGAAGGATTTCTTATCGTAGGAGGAGGTATTCGTAGCCCAGAAACAGCTAAAGATATAGCTAAGGCCGGTGCAGATGCCATAGTAATTGGAACCTTCATTGAGAAGGGTGGAAGTTTCAAAACTATTTCCGATATCGTAAAAGCCATCCAATTTGTAAGGAAATAACATGTCTGAAAATATTGCATTGAGACTCAAAGAAGTTCCAATGCCTCAAAATTATTTTGACTATTACACAAAAATATCAGAGGAAGTCTTTACTATTTTTGAAAAAGCAGCATCTGCCAAGGCAACACTTGCAGATTCTTCTGGAATGGTAGAACCAAGAATTGCTTTTGATCTTGCAGATCGTGTATCTAAAATGCACGACATCGATGTTACTGATAATCTGCGGGCCTTAATTCAAAATACTCCCAAAGAATTAGCTGCTTTACAACTTGCTGAAGACATAGCCAAAGGAAAATATTCTGGGCCTGATACTGATCTTCAGGAAAAACTTGACCTTGCCGTACGAGTGGCTCTGGCTATAGTTACCGAAGGAGTTACGATTGCTCCTCTCCAAGGAATAAGCGAGGTTAAGATTAAGAAAAACGCAGATGGTTCTGAATATCTATCCGTATCATTTGCAGGTCCAATCCGATCAGCGGGGGGTACAGAAGCAGCCTCTACAATGCTAATTGCAGACCATGTACGAAAGATAGCTGGACTTGCAAAATATCAAGCAAATTCATTTGATGATGAGACAGGTCGGTTTGTAGAAGAGTTAAGGGTTTACGAGAGGGAAGTTGGAAGCTTTCAATTTCATGTACCTGATCAAGACGTGATAAACGTCATTGCAAACCTTCCAGTTGAACTTGACGGTGTAGATACGGACATAGTTGAGATTGTAAGTCATAGAAACATGGTACGAATAGGAACCAATAGAGTACGTGGGGGTGCACTTCGTGTACTAAATGATGGTCTTATTGGAAGGTCTCGTAAATTGCTTAAACTTATTGAATTATACAAACTTGATGGTTGGGATTGGCTCAAGGACCTAAAAGGAGCCATTCAGACTGGTGATGCGGATGCAGCAGCTCACCGAATGAGGGAGGTAATTACAGGAAGATCGGTTCTTTCTATGCCTAAAAAACTAGGAGGATTTAGGTTACGATACGGTCGCTCATGCAATACTGGATTTGCTTCAATTGGTATACATCCAGTAGTTGCAGAGATCCTGGACCATGCTATAGCTGTAGGAACTCAAATTAAACTTGATGTTCCTGGAAAGGCTTCCACTGTAGCATTTGTGGATTCAATTGATACTCCAATTGTTAGATTAGCTAACGGTAACGTCGTGAAAATAAAAGATACTGCTCATGGAATTCGTCTCAAACCACAGATTGTAAAGATTCTACATCTTGGTGATATTTTGATTAGTTATGGAGACTTTCTAGAAAATAACGCCGAGCTTGTGCCAACTGGATATGTAGAAGAGTTTTGGGTACAAGAGCTAAAAGAAAAAGTAACCAAGTATGAGCCAAATGATACTGAACTTCTCAGTTATATGGATAAGATACCAAATCTAGAAGAAGCATTTAGAATATCATTGAATTTCGGTATTGGTCTTCATCCCCAATATCTCTATTATTGGGATCAAATTACAATTGAGGAATTTGAAAAAATTCTCAAACCTACAAAAGTTGAATCAGATCTTATCCTTTATCCAAAGGATACAAAAGATATTCTAGAAAAACTGGGTGTTCCCCACGAAGTTGCAGGCGATACTCTTGTTCTAAAGGATGTCGAAGCTAGAATCTTCTTCTATTTATTATTCAGAAAACCAATCCAACTTGAAAGAGATCTCTCTGTTCCTCAAATCATAACCAAATCATCTGGCATAAGAATATCAAACAAATTTTCAACCTCTATTGGAGTCAGAGTTGGAAGACCTGAGAAGGCTGCATTGAGAAAGATGAAACCTCCCGTTCATACTCTATTTCCAGTTGGAAATAAGGGGGGAGCATCCCGTGATTTACTAAAGGCAGCAAAGCAACCTAATTTTTATTGTAACATATACAATAGATTTTGTAAAAATTGTAATGTTCCTTCTATCAGTATAGCATGTCCTAAATGTAACAAAAAAACAAGCACAATTTTCATCTGTCCAAGATGTAGAGATGAACTTGAAACCAATCATTGTGCAAAATGTAAATCACGAGCATATGGACATTCATACCGTTCATTTCCTCTCAAAGATCTCTTGTATGCTGCTCAGGAGAGAACTGGGTTTAGAGCTCAGGAACCATTCAAAGGTGTAAAGGAGCTCATTAATCAAGACAGAGTTCCAGAACCCCTTGAAAAAGGTCTGATAAGACAGAGTCTTGGACTTAATGTCTTTAAAGATGGAACAATTAGATTTGATACAACAAACGCTCCGTTATCACATTTCAAACCCTCGTGGATTGGAACAACACCACAAAGACTAGTCGAACTAGGATATACTCATGATACCAACGGCAGTCCACTTGAAAACTCTGATCAACTTGTTGAACTTAGAGTGCAAGATGTAGTAATTCCTAAAGAATGTGGAGACAGTCTTGTTTTTGTCTGTCAATATATTGACCGAGAACTCTCAAAGCTTTTTAGACATTCGCCATTTTACAATGTCAAAAGTACAGATGATCTGGTAGGCCATCTCATCATTGGTCTTGCACCTCATACATCTGTTGGAATTGTGGGCAGAATAATTGGATATACAAATACACAGGTATGTCTAGGAACTGCGGTATGGCATTCTGCAAAAAGACGTGATGCTGACGGTGATGCAGATTCTATTATGTTACTAATGGATAGTTTACTTAATTTCTCAAGATTATTTTTATCTGATAGAATAGGTGGATTGATGGACGCTCCATTACTTGTTCAACCTATTGTAATTCCTCAAGAGGTGCAAAGACAAGCTCATAACTTTGAGGTGGTAAAAGCATATCCGCTTTCCTTCTTCGAAGCTACTCTTAGAAAAGAAAAAGCAAGCGAGATCAAAAACGTTGAGATCCTAAAGTCAAGACTAGAGACAGAAAAGCAATTCCTAGGACATGATTTTACACACAACACATCTACCTTGACCACATCAAAATCAAGAAGTGCCTATTCTACACTTGGTTCGCTACTAGAGAAACTTGACATGCAGATTAGAACTGCAGATATCATAAACGCAGTTGACCCAAGTGAGGTGGTATCAATGGTGATGACTACTCACCTGCTTCCTGATATTATGGGCAACCTTCGAGCCTATTCTAGCCAATCTTTTCGATGTACTTCATGTGGTGCAAGCTACAGAAGAGTTCCACTAGTTGGGAAATGTCTTGAATGTGGCAATAAACTAATTCAGACAATGACTAGACCCTCTGTACAAAAATATCTCAAACTTGCAAAAAGAATGTTAAATAAATATACAATTTCACCATATCTTCAGGGACGTGTCCTTTCTCTCTTAGATGAACTAGAACTAGTCTTTGGCAAAGAAGAAGGTAGTCAATCTATTCTTACAGACTTTGCCTAACGAATCTTGATGTAATCATATCCACCATGTTTGCTTTCAAAACAATAGCGAACTTTCTGAAAATCTTTTCTGAATTTCTTGACCTCTTGTGCTACCTTCTTCTTGTCTTTTTTATCTACTACTACTTTTTTAATAAACTCGGCTACTTCTTTCATATTAGATTCCTTCATACCAAGACGTGTGAGTTCTGCAACACCAAGTCTCATTCCACCTGGATGGAAATAGTTACGTCCAGCCTTGATATCTCCTGGTATAAGTTGTCTGTTTACGATAATGTTTGCCTTCTCTAGATCTGCCTCAATTGTACCGCCATCACCAAATGAGAGTACATTTAGCACTATCTGATGAGATTTTGTAAATCCTCGTTTTTCACCAAGTACTGCAAAACCAAACGAGTTAAGAGCCTCTGCAAGAGCCTTTGCATTCTTTATAACTTGCACCGCATACTTTTTACCGAATTCTAACATCTCTGCAAAAGCAATTGCCTTTCCTGCCATATGATGAAGGTGATGATTGCTGGTCATTCCTGGAAATGTAGCCCTTTTGATACTTTCACCATACTTTTCAAAGGAACAGATCATTCCACCCTGAGGACCAAACAAAGTCTTGTGTGTACTCATTGTCATTGCATCTGCACCTTCTCTTAGAGGATCTTGGAACTGTCCACCTGCAATAAGACCTGCAACATGTGCACCATCATAATTGACAAACATATTGTAACTTTTTAGAAAATCTGCAAGCTCTTTTACTGGATGCGGAAACAAGAAAACTGAGCCACCGAACATTGCTAATTTAGGAATCTTTCCAGCTTTTTCAAGTTCTTTTACTTTCTGTTTTGTCTTATCAACATCAATTGTCATTTCTTCGGTATCAAATGGATAGAATTCAATATCTAATCCATGGACAAGACCTGCAGTGCCAGCATGCTCTTTCTTACCATGTGATATGTGACCGCCAGATGGAATAGAAGGAGCAAGCATGACATCTCCTGGATTTGTAAATGCTGAATAGACTGCTAAATTGGCAACAACACCTGAAATTGGTCTCACATCCACAAATTCTGCCTTGAATAGCTTTTTTGCTAATTCCATGCACCTGAATTCCACCTTGTCAATGTAGATACAACCAGCATAGACTCGCTCACCTGGCCAACCTTCTGCATATCTATTAGCAAAGTCAGAAATTGTTGCCTCACGGACTGCAGGACTTGTGACATTCTCACTTGCAATTAGAGGAATTGAGTTTGCAAACCATTGATTATGAGTCTTAAGCATTGAAAGTATTTCGTTGTAAGATGATCGCGGTGAAGAACGAGACATATCTAGTCCCGACAGTTTTCCTAATTTAAAAACATCGTTCGAGATGATTGAAAATTATCTATTCCAAGTGTAAATGCTTTTGACCTACATAAGACATAATAAGGGAAAATCGACCTCTTGAAATATGTCCATTCAATCTTCTTCTGGTGGTATGCCAGTTGTTATTCTAAAGGACACGGCTCAACAGACCAAGGGTCGTGATGCCCAGAAAAACAATATTGCGGCAGCAAAACTGATTGCTGAAATTGTTCACTCAAGTCTTGGCCCACGTGGGATGGACAAAATGCTTGTTGATTCCTTGGGTGACGTTACAATTACAAACGATGGTGCTACTATTCTCAAAGAAATTGATGTTCAACATCCAGCTGCAAAGATGCTAGTAGAGATCTCAAAAGCAACTGATAATGAAGTAGGTGATGGAACAACATCAGCTGTAGTTCTTGCAGGAGCATTATTGGAGAATGCTGAATCTTTAATTTTACAAGACGTACATCCAACAATTGTCGTTGATGGTTATAGGAAAGCTGCTCAAAAAGCAGTAGAACTCTTAGAAAAGATGGCTGACAAAGTATCTGCAACTGATAAAGATGTACTTGAAAGAATTGCAAGAACATCCATGCAGACAAAACTTGTAAGAAGAGACTCTGCGAATCTAGCGAATATGGTTGTAAAATCTGTAATTGCAGTATCTGAGAAGAAAGAAGACGGATATTTAGTTGACATTGATGATATAAAAGTAGAAAAGAAAGCTGGTGGCTCCATCAAGGACTGTGCCATTATCAAAGGAATAGTACTTGATAAAGAAGTTGTTCACAGTGGAATGCCAAAGAAAATTGACAACGCAAAGATTGCATTAGTCAATAATGCACTTGAGATAGATAAAACAGAGTTTGATGCCAAGATAAACATCACAAATCCACAACAGATGAAATCATTCCTTGATGAAGAACAAAGAATGATCAAAAACATGGTAGACAAAGTAATTGCCTCAGGTGCAAATGTTCTATTCTGCCAGAAAGGAATCGATGACATGGCACAACATTATCTTGCAAAAGCTGGAATACTTACAGTAAGGAGAATAAAAGAAAGTGATATGGCAAAACTTGCAAAAGCAACAGGAGCCAGGATGATAAGTAATTTTGATGACTTGTTTGAAAAAGATCTTGGTTCTGCTGAAATAGTAGAAGAAAGAAAAGTAGAAACTGATAGATGGGTTTTCGTTGAAGGCTGCAAACATCCAAAAGCAGTTACTCTTCTTCTAAGAGGCGGTTCTCAAAGAGTAGTTGACGAGGTAGAGAGATCAGTTCATGACGCATTAATGGTTGTAAAAGATGTAATGGAAAAGCCATTCATAGTAGCAGGTGGAGGAGCTCCCGAAACTTATGCTGCAACAAAACTACGGGAGTGGGCAAAAACACTTGAAGGTAGAGAACAACTTGCAGTAGAAAAATTTGCAGATTCTTTAGAAGTAATTCCAATTACACTTGCTGAGAATGCAGGAATGGATCCAATCGATACATTAGCATCATTACGCTCAAAACAACTCAAAGGAAACAAATGGACAGGAATTGATGTCATGAAAGGCCAAGTTGCAAGCATGCATGAAACTGATATATTTGAACCCCTCTCTGTCAAGATCCAAATAATTACATGCGCAACTGAGGCAGCATCTATGATCTTAAGAATTGATGATGTTATTGCTACTGCAAAATCTGCAGGACCACCGCCAGGAGCTGAAGGTATGGGCGGAATGGGTGGTATGGGAGGCATGGGCGGTATGGGTGGTGGTATGGGTATGCCACCTATGGATATGTAATTAGAAAGTCCATATTTCTCTCAAAGGTTTATTTGACTATTCTAGGTAGTAATTGTATGCAGTTAGGTGGAACTAAAATTCTAGCTGGTGCAAAATACATCTATCTCATAGCATTCTTTGCATTGCTCTCCGGAATGTTCTATCCCATAATTACTCATAGCAGCTGGGATACTGTAATTATAGGAACTTTAGTTCTTTTCGTAGGTCTTGTAGGAACTGTTTCTATATACAAAGCAGCTACTGCTGAAAAGCATAAGAAAGCCTATCTCATTATCGGTTTGGCTATAACTTCACTTGCACTATTCCTTGTATACGGTGCAATAGGAAGAATCTAGATATCAAAATAAAGATAGAATTCATGCGGATGAGGTCTTATTGAGATCTCATGATCATCCGCTCTTTCTATCTCGATTATTTTATCAATTGTCTCATTTGAGAAGATGGGTGAGAGGAACTTTCTATCACTCTCTAACTCATTTAGTGCCTCTCCCAAAGTTGCAGGTAAATCCTTAATTCCTTTTGCAACTCGTTGGGCCTTTGTCATCTTGTAAATATCTTCGTAAATTGGCTCACCTGGATCCAATTTCTTTTTAATTCCATCCAACCCTGCTGCCTGCACAGCTGCAAATGCTAGATATGGATTTGCTGATGGATCAGGAGCTCTGAATTCGATTCTCTTAATCTTGGCATATTTTTCTCCCCTGAAATGAGATGGAATTCTAATTATTGCAGATCTATTACTTGCACTCCATGCAATATACACTGGTGCTTCATAACCTGGAACCAATCTATGATAAGAGTTTGTTGTAGGAGCAACAATTGCAGACAACGCTCTTGCATGATTCATAATTCCTCCACAGTAGTATCTTGCTATTTGACTGACTTCTTCTTTGTCATCCTTATCAAAAAACATATTCTTCTCACCGTTCCACAAGCTTACGTTTGTGTGCATTCCAGAACCTGCATCCATTGAAATTGGCTTTGGCATCATGGTAGCAACTTTATCATACTTTTTGGCAATATTCCTTATAACATATTTGTAAGTCTGAGCTCCATCTGCAGAATTTGTTAGAGTATCATATCTAATATCGATTTCACATTGTCCTGCGGTAGCTACTTCGTGATGATGATTGTCACATAAAATTCCAAAATACTCATTTAAGCACTCTACACAATCATTTCTAAATTCTGTTAAAGTATCAGCAGGTGTACTTGGATAGTATCCTTTCTTTAATGCCATTGGATAGCCCTTTCCTTCTTGGTTCCATGGAGCCTCTTTGGATTCTATTGAATATGACTGACCTTTGTAAGGGGTAAGTACATCCCATGTAATCTTATCAAATACAAAAAATTCTACTTCTGGACCCCAGTAACTATTATCAAATCCCTGAGTCTTTAGATACTTTTCCGCCTTTTGGGCAATTCCTCTAGGATCAGCTTCTAGTCTACCTTTATCTCTACCCCAATATACATCACAAATCAATCTGGCCGTCTTTGAATTTTCCATCCAGGGAATTACTGCAAAAGTAGTAGGATCTGGTTTTAAAACCATGTCTGAATCTTCAATTGATGCAAATCCAACAATTGAGGAACCATCAAGTTTTGGGAGTCCGTCTTGCATTTGCTGCGGAGTAAATAGATTTGCAGAAATTGTAGTGTGATGGAATCTTCCCCTAAGGCCCGTAAACTGTAAATCGATGAATTTTATCTGATCATGCTTTATTTTTGAGAAAACATCTTCAGCAGTATAAGAAACTAGTACTGGTTCTCCACCAATCACTTTATATGGCAATTTTGCACCTTGATCATAACACAAAGGGATCGATGATTTAAGTATTGTTGGATATGGAAATGTCAGAAATAAAAATTGATGTAAATTCATTGTATGCTATTCTTCTTCGCGAAGTAGAAAATGATTCAGTTCAAGAGGTAGATCCTAATCTATATCATAATATTGCAGAATTTCTTGGTAACTTAAAAAATCATGATTATGATGGAGTGGAATCAAAGATTACCGAATCACTAGTTAAAATGATAACAGATATGACTTCAATTCTTTTGAAGATCAGAATTGAAAAGGCAACATCTCTAGATGAGATTGATTATTCAAATTTACTTGATGAAGAGAGATTCATTTTAGATTCTGAAGATGAACTACGGCAAAGAAAGGATACTATTCTTTCTGCAACACTCAATGGAAGATTAAAACTACTTGAGACAGTAGGACATAATCATAGAGCTAGATCAATTGTAATACGCTTTCTCAAACCAATAGATCAGATAATGGGTACGGACTTGCAAACATATGGACCATTTGAAGCAGAGGATGTTGCTACTCTACCATTTGAGAATGCACGTTCACTGATTGAAAAAAAAGTAGCGGTAAAGGTAAGCTGGGAAGACTAGAAATTAGACAACCTTCTATTGTGAGAATAATATGCATAACGGAATAGATCTAGATGTCTACTTTCTAATTATACTATATCCTGTTGCTGGATTATTTATTATAGAAATGATCTTCAGAGTAACCAAGATTGCAAACTGGATAAAACTACTAACTCAAGCCGTGATGTGTGTGGGCTTTGCAATTGCATATTTTACAATACATGTTGCTCACTGGTTGACAGCTGGGGTATTACTGGCCTTAGCAATAGCCCTGTTTTACCAAGCAAAGCTTTCAAAACTCAATCCACAGAAAGCCTTGTACTAGTTGGAAAATTTTCCAAAAATTCGTTTAATGAAACTTTGCCTTCCGATTCCTTTTGTTCTCTGAATCTTTCTTTCTCCAAATTTCTTTGCTCTTATTTGGAATAGCTTCACACATCTATGATCCTCTGGTAATCTATGTTCTGCACAAAATTTGTCTTTACAATAATTACATTCAAAAGGTAAATCCTGTTTTTCTCCACAATAGGCACAGTCAAATTGTTCCATAATTATAATTGATTAAGATACTAAATTAGTGTTCGTAAAAAATCACTATAGTGATGAGTCTTTAATTGACAAAACTTATTTACGCAAGATGGCAAGATGAAAAATAGTTTTCAGTATGATAAAAGGTCATGTAGCTGTAATAACAGGTGCTAGTAGTGGAATAGGATACGCTACTTCTCTTGCAATAGCAAAAGCTGGTGCAAAAGTTGTAGTTGGTGCAAGGAGAGTAGAGAAATTAGAACAACTCAAAAAAGATATTGAGAAAATTGGAGGAGAATGTATTGCAGTTTCATGTGATGTAACAAAACGTGGTGATTGTGAAAATTTGATCGATGCTGGTATAAAGAAATGGAATAAGATAGATATACTAGTAAATAATGCGGGATTAATGCCTTTGAGTTTCGTTAAGAATCTCAAAGTAGATGAATGGGAGCAAATGATTGATGTAAACATTAAAGGAGTAATGTACTGCACTTCATCTGCAATTCCTCACATGATCAAACAGAATTCTGGTCATATTGTAAACATTTCTTCAATTGCAGGAAAAGTAGTTTTTCCTGCTGGTAGCGTTTATTGTGCTACTAAATTTGCAGTATGGGCATTCAGTGAAGGACTTCGACAAGAATTATCTGTTAGAAATAATATCAGAGTTACAACGATTGAACCAGGAATAGTAGATACTGAACTTACCAATACTATTACTGACAAATCTCTAGAATCATTTGTAACGCATTCAAAAACTATTCAATCTCTCAAAGCTGAAGATATTGCAAATTCTATAATTTTTGCCCTTGAATCTCCATCTCACATGAATGTAAATGAGATTGCAATTAGACCAACTACACAAGAAAGATAGTGACGTGGTCCCTTCATGACACAAGTGAATATTGTAATTTTAGGAGGGGGCTTTGGAGGTCTTGCTGCAGCAAACGAATTACGAGATAATCTTCCTCAAGATATACGAATTACGGTAATTGACAGAAAAGACTGGTTCATGATGGACCTTGTGAAGCTTTGGATTATTAACGGAACAAGAGAGTTTGAATTTTCTAAAAAGCCTCTAGAAAATATCACCAAGAAAGGTATTGAGTTTGTAAATGAAGATGTAATGAAGATAGATCCAATTGGCAAGTTAGTTCGAACAAAATATAGACAGATTCATTATGATTACTTGATAATTGCACTAGGTGTTGAACTTGCACCTGAAAAAATCCCAGGTCTCAAAGAAAACGGTCTTATCCTTTATGATATTAATGATGTTCCAAGAATTAGAGATTCTCTAAGACAAATGAATTCAGGCAAGATTGTGATGGTAATTACTGGCCTTCCATACAAATGCCCCCCTGCTCCATTTGAGGCTGCACTTCTAATTAGATCTGTTCTTGAAGAAACAGGAGCAAGCGACTCTGTTCAAATAGATTTTTACAGTCCAACTCCTATTACACTTCCTGCAGGAGGACCACAGGTGAGCGAAGAAATATTTCAAATTCTAAAATCAAAAAAGATAGAGTTTCATGGAAATCACAAAACCATTGCAATTGAACCAAATAAAATAAAATTCGAAAATGGTGAGACAGACTTTGATGTTCTAATTTCTGTTCCTCCCCATAAGGTTCCTGCAGTTGTAATAGATTCTGGCTTTGCAGAAAATGGAAAGTTTATTGTAGTAGATAAAACTTGCAAGACAAAATATGATCATGTTTATGCAATAGGTGATGTAAATCAAATTATGGTAACAGACAAGATTGCTGTACCCAAAGCAGGAATTTTTGCTGAAGCTGAAGGGATAACCGTTGCAAGAAACATAATATCACAAATAATGAACGAGTTGGAAAATGCAGTCTTTGATGGGAAAGGAGGGTGCTTTTTGGAAACTGGTAAGGGAATAGCTGGATATCTCCAAGTTGATATGTTTGCAACTCCAGATCCACTGACCCAATTACAATCTTCATCCATAGAACACTTTTCAGAAAAAGAAAAGTTTGAACAAGAAAGATTGAAAAAGTGGCTTTAGATTTCAAAATACAAAATTCTTGACAGCAATTCAATCCCATAATTTAATAATTTCAACAATAGCCAGCACCTTGAGGGGCCGTAGTCTAGCTTGGTATGATACTAGCCTGGGGTGCTAGAGGTCGCCGGTTCAAGTCCGGCCGGCCCCACCATAATTTTGTCATAATTTACAATCTACTTGCTAACGTCAAATTGTCAAGCCATTTTTTGTAGAATTACAACTATACCAAGACATGGGAAAACGAAAATTCACTATTGACCTTGGCAGCGAAAAGATTGAGGTAGAAGGACATCAGCACAAGAATGTTGCAATCAAGTACCTCATGAAGAGACGAAGATCCCTCCTTATGACAAAAGACAAAGACAAGGTAGAGAAACTCTTCAAAGCTATGCCTAAAACAATCTCAATAGTGGGTGGTCACCTGATCAAATCTTACAAGATAAACTGGGAAAGAGAAGGAACAATAGAATTTGAGGGTTCTAGATTTGTCTTTACCTTGATTGAGCTACCTGACAAATCTGTACAAGTAGTTACAAATTGATTTCACATGAGAGCCTTTTTTGATCCAAGTCCCTTTGACAAATTTTCTTACAGGGCAGATTTTATACTTGAATTATAACTTGGAAATCCCAATACATCCTGGTATGCCCTTGGAATCATCTGTTTTGATTGCATCAAAAGATCACTTGCAGCAGAGTCAAGAACATATGTAACAGCCCAGTCATCTTCACTTCTAATAGACCTGCCAAAGCCCTGCAGCAGTTTTGTTAATGTCTGTGACTTGTACCATAAGGGAAATTTTTGCATCTTAATTTTCGTCCGTTTCTCGCTTAGGTTGGGATATGGCACTTTGGCTATTATCTGAAATCTAGACAGGTCATCTTTCAAGTCAACCCCCTCCCACAACGATGATGAAAGCAACACTCCATCTTCATCAAGAGAATGTTCTTGCAACATCTCATCTTGGGTCATGCCGTTCTCATTTCTACTATGGCAGATTCTAATTCGGCGTCTATTTTTCTCAGAAAGATTGTTTCTTATGTCAATACATCTTTTCTCTGAAGAAGTAAGTATCAGTCCCCTTTCAACAGCATGTTGTAACATGATCTCATCAATTTTTTTTATGACTGCAAGTTCGTCATCATTGCTTGCAGAATAACTCAATTTTTTTGTATTAAGGAAATTAATTCTTCTTCTGTCTGGAGGAAAGGGAGATCTTGGAGTGTCTACAAATCCAACTTTTGACGATTCAAGTCCAGCATTCTCACAAAAACTATCCTTGTCTATTGTAGCTGACATGAAAACTTGATGCTCTATATCAAAGAAGGTCTTGACATATTTAGAAATGTCTAGCGGTTTAATGGAAACTGATCTGAAATTTCCTCTCTCATCTCTGAATGGATCATTTACCACAAAATTATCCTTGTTTGAAAATATTTCTGCATGGGAGTTTGCCATCTTTTCATATCTGGACTCTAACTTGGATAGTAAAGTATAATCCGGGTTTGCCATGAATGCTCTATTTTCCTGTAATTCAAGAATTTGTTTTGAGTAAGATCTTGCTAAAGCATCAAGCAACTGTACTATCATGTCTATATTTCCTAGATCGTACGTGTTTGCATCCATGTCACACTCAGAAAGATATGTGTTATAGATGTCAACTCCTATGAATTGAATTATCTGATCTTCTATTTTATGTGCCTCATCAAAAATTGCTATTGGCTTTGTGACATATTCCGAATAGGCTTTTCTATTGAATTTCATCAATTGAAAATATGACGCATAATTCCAGATTGAATGGGGTGATGTTAATGCACGATATTTTTGTTCATAATAATGACAAAAATCCTTGGTTATGTCTTCTGGTTCTCCAATCTTTGGCTTGAAGCTGCAAACTTCTTTTACCTTTTTCCCATTCTTCATTGTTGTTTCTTCACAGGGGCCCTTTTCACAAGTGAAACCTTTCTGAATTGCATTTTTTGTATCTGATTTGCTGATTGATTCTCGCTCCATTAGTTTGAGGCAAGCAAAATTTGATTTTCCTTTTACAGGCATGAGAAATTTCATGTCTTTGGAGTACTGATCTTGTAATTGTTTGGAGGCAGTAACTATGAAAGAGCTACCAAGATATCTTGCCAGAGTTGCAGCTATGAGTGATTTTCCAACACCAGTTGGGGCCGAGAGAATAATTGTTTTGTATCCTGACTTGAATTGTTGCTCTATTGCTTGCAAGATCTCCTTTTGTATTTCTCTTGGTTTGAATTCCTCTGGAAAGTGTTCAAGAACAGTGGTCATATTAATTCAGGTTGATAAAACATTGAAAGATCAATACTTAATCGCTTGTTTTGACAAACAACCTTACACTTGGTATAAGAAATTTTGTCAGTTTGATTGATTAATAATTTTAATTCTATTGGATTGTATGTCAGTTCTGTCATCTTGGGAATAATATGGATTCATCCAATTTTGTCAAACTTTTGCAGGCTTTTCCATAGGTACCAGGTAGCAATGGTTCGATATGGCCTCCATCTGTCGCCTAGACTCTCAATCTCTTTTGATTTTGGAGTCTCCGGCAGAGAAAACAACTTCTGAACTCCTTTTCTCAAACCGAGATCATCAACAGGAAAAATATCTTGCCTTCCAAGAGAAAAAATAAGGAACATCTCAGCCGTCCACCTCCCTATTCCCTTGACCTGTGTTAGATGAGTGATTACATTCTCATCACTCATCTTTGAAACTGACCCCATGTCTAATCTTCCTTCTTCTACATGTCTTGCTAAATCCTTTAGATATTCAATCTTCATACCAGACAAACCAACTACGCGAAGCTTTGATTTTCTTGTAGAGAGAATTTCAGATGCGGTTGGGAATTTTGGATATAATTCTTTAAATCTCTTAAAAATTGCCTTCGCTGCATTGGTTGCAAGCTGTTGAGATATTATCGATTCTACAAGAACAGAAAAATGGTGATTTCTTCTCTTTAATTTATAATCACCAACACTATCGATGATGCAAGATAATGATGGATCCTTTCGAAGAAATACTATTGCATCCCCAATTGTCATTCTAGCTTGGCTCTGGATGTATTGTAACTATGGCATTTTTTATCTGATTTTTTATCTTGTTTTCTATCTCTGATACCATATCATGTACTTCCTCAATAGTAAGATTTTTTTCAAATGAACAATCAATGTCCACCTTGAAAATATTCTGTAGGTGCAATGTTATCACTCGGCCAATTTTTTTAACTTTGGGATATTCCTTTATGATGTTGGTAACTTGCTCTTCTATTGTAATGTCTTCTATGGGAATACTATTTGGAATTGAAATGTATGGCTCAAGATGAATGGTAATGTGATTTACATTTACAACAGATTTCTTTATCTGAGATTCGATTTCATCTGATACACGGTGTGCATCTTCAAGTGACATGTTTCGATCAACCATTACGTGTAAGCTTATGAAAATTCCATTATCTGCAGAAAAAGAGCTTACATTATGAATACCTTTTACTCCTTCTACTGAAGTTGTAACCTTGTTTATGATATAATCTGCTGGTACATCCTTCCAAGTTGGTTTGAAGTTAATAGTTACGTTAGAATTTGTAATAGCATTTTTGATGTTCTTTTCTACATTGGCACTAATTTTGTAAGCTTCTTCAAAACTTGAAGCTGCACTTAATGATATTGTAATCTCCGTAAAAATGTCGCTACCTGATCTGCGTATATGAACAGACTCTGTCTTCATTACTCCTGCTGTATTGCTTACAATATCTTGTACCCTTTTGACCATGTTTGCAGGAACAGCATCAGTTAGTTCAAGACCACTCCTATGAATTAGTTTTAAGCTAAGAGCAGCAAGTAAACCTCCCAAAATTAATGCTGCAATATAGTCACCCTGATAAAATCCCATGATTACAAATACAATCCCAACCAAAGCGACAGAGGTTGCACCCATATCCATAAGAGCATGGTACAAGTCTACTCTGAGCGAGGAACCGTCTGTTTTCTTGAGGGCTCTTCTCAGAATTACTATTCTAAAGAAAATGGATCCTAAGGTGTAAACTGCTGCTATAATTGCAAGAACACCAGGCAAAACCTCTGGTTTTGGTTCCTGAAATCTTAATATTGACTCATAAATGAAAAACGACGAAATAATGAGAATTATGATTCCTGCAACAAAACTACCCATTGTTTCAATTTTTCCATGACCATAGGTGTGTTCTCTGTCAGGTGGCTTTGCAGACCATTTTGTTGTAACAAGCAAAACTACAGTTACAATAGAATCCAATATGGCATGAACACTATCTGTGATAAGTGCTAGACTGTTAGAAGAAATTCCGATCAAAAATTCTACTGCAAAAGCAGAAAGTATCACAGCTAGTGAGATCTTTAACGCATTTGTCTTGATATCTTGTATACTCAACTCTTGTCCAACCCTAACATTTTCAAAATCTCATCAAAATTCTCCCTTGACTGATCATGCTTGTACTTTTTTAGTGGATCTATCAATTTTTTCTTGCTTGGTATCTTTATGATCTTTTTAACTATGTTTGAAAGAACAGAACCTATGAATATAGATTGAGTAGCTGATGTAACATTAGAAGTTCTTCTATTTGTACTCGAACTCTCGAAATCAATTATACATGGAGATTTTCCGACAATAACATGTTTGTGAATGTAGCTTAGCTCTCCATGATCAAGATGGATTTTGTCTAACGTGTGACAATCTTCTAGAACTTGTCTTACAACAGACCTGAGCTTTGCAGCACTTCCTTTACCCTTTAACTCTTTTACCCAATCAGTTATTCTCTTACCTTCTACATACTCCATGATTATGAAATTCTTACTACTGTCTACTAGCTTTGGACCTACGCTTACTTTGTTTGCAAGCTTTAGAAGTTTTGCCTCACTTTTCATTTCTAATCTGCTAGAATCTATTCGGCGGATCTTGAGAGCTATATCTTTTTTGTATAACTTTGATAATACTACAACTCCCACGTAGCCTTTGCCTAAGACATGAATATTATTTAGAATCGTTTCACCCTGAAATGACACACTTGTAATTCCGAGTTTTTTAAGCTCAGAATGTCTCTTTCTAAGTTCACTTTTTGTAGCCTTTGGATATCCTAGGATGAGAGAATATGGTTCTTTGACAAGCTTACTTATTGGAACCAAAGATGAGTTCATTGGTAGAGGTTAACTCAGCCAGAGCCTTTTTAATGGATTTGCTTGTTACCTGCTGACCTTCTAGCACCCTAAAACCACGCTTCATATCCAAACTTATTCCACTTGGAATACCAGCTTTTGATAGATTTTTCTTCAAAAGAGACTGCAAGAATTTTTTTGCTTCGTAAAACTCTCTTTCTTGCAAGGACAAGATCCTTCCATCATCATTAACCCATATTAGCTTGTTCTTAGAATTTTGTAAAATAAAGTTCTCAGATTCTGATTTTCTAAATACATCAGGACCATTTTTTATCATGAATTTTTCAATTAGTGGAGAATGTAACAGGAAAAGCATAGCAGCTTCTGATTTTTCATCTGTTATAGCGCTCTTACGTAATACCTGAAATCCAGCAAGTTCAAGTTGACCGGAAAGAGCTGTTGCTCCTCTTTTTGTCTGGCCCCAAATTATATCTGGACTTCTCCATTTGTAATTGAACTTGACAACTATTGTATTTTTTAGATTCTTTGTGTTTGATATTAATTTTTTACCGTTGAAAAATTCAAGTGATGGTTTTTTTAGATAAGCTCTTGCTGCAAGTATGAATCTTCCAAAATTTTGTGCAGAAATCGCGGTACCAAGATTTCGATTGCTATCAACAGGATCTATCAATATGAGAACAGTCTCAAACTTCTTAGTAGGGTTTCCTATTACTTGTCCCTTAGTAAAGTTTGCCGCTGCTTCTAGAACCTTAATGAAACTATCATAATGATAAATCAAAACTTCCGCAACATATCCTCCAAATCCTTCTTTGGCTATTTCTGCACCATAGATATCAGCTCCTCTTAGAAACTTTTTGAGGAGTCTTACCTCATTCCTTTTTTCCTCATCTAATTTCTCAAGGATAAATTTAGTGTGAAAAGATGATCTATCAGCTGCACTCTTCCATTGTCCCTTTTCTACATCGTAACAGGGAACCACATTTACTCTTGTATGTTGTGCCTCTGCCTCAACATACGGATGTTCGGAATATCTAACATAAGGATTGAAATTTTTCATAGAATCAAAACCGATCTTCTTACCGATCTCTTCAAATTGCTTTTCTTCAGTTTCTTTTTTTATCTTGACAAAAATATCAAGATCCAACTTGCCTTTGAGCCAAGTTCCCTTTGCATAAGATCCACCAAGCTCAACCAGAGTAACCTCTGGATATTTTTCAGCTTCCTTTTTTACAAGGTTGAGTAGATAGGCTGCAAGTGTTTGTATTTTATCTCCTTCTTGTTTTGTGGGAATTGATACTTTTCTTGCTTGTTCCAAAAAGTTTCTCATTTGGCTAAAACCACCTGCAAATCAGAGTATATGGGACCATTTGGGGTTAAGATGCTTTGCTTCAACTTTAACTCTGTTATTACTTCCTTACTTAGGTCGATTGCCTTGAATTTTTCTAGAGTTTGTGAAATGTCAACTGCTTTATTTTTAATTCTAAATATTGTAAGGTGTGGTTTGAAAGGTTTATCTGATTTGAATCCAAGTGGCTCAAGTTTTTTTTCTACCTGATAAGCAAGATCAATTAGCTGTTGTGATGCTACTTTATCCACTCCAATCCAAATAACACGTGGGAATCTTGGGTTCGGAAATACACCCATGTGGGTGAATCTTACTTCAATTGGTTTGAATGAAACTGAAGATAATTCCTTTTTCACCTTTTCTGCAGTCTCTTCAGTAATCTCACCTAAGAAAAGTAATGTAAAATGCATATACTGTTTATTTACAGGAGTTGCCTTTATTTTAAAATCTGATTGAATTTTGGCAATTGAATTTAGTACTTCGTCATTATGAATCTCAACAGCGATAAAAGTACGCATTAGTGAAATTCAGATTATAGTATCTATAATAATTTCCGGTAGCTTCATAGACTGGAAGATGAAAGTTTGTGAGTATGTCTAAACTCATTATATGTCTTACAGGAATGCCGGGTGCAGGAAAAACCACAATAGCTGAGTGCCTAAAATCAAAGGGTTTTGATAAAATTACAATGGGTGATGCTGTAAGAACAGAAGCAACAAAAAGAAAGATAGATCCAACAGGATCAAATCTTGGAAAACTTATGATTGAACTAAGAGAAAAAAATGGTCCAGGTGCTGTAGCAGAACTAATAGTAGATGACATTAAAAATTCAAAATCTGATGTTGTACTAGTAGATGGCATTAGATCCCTTGCAGAAGTTGACATCCTGAAAAAAATTGGCACAGTTAAAGTTCTTGCAATACACGCATCTGGTGATACTAGATACAAATTTCTTACAGTGAGGGGCAGAACTGATGCTCCATCTGATCGTGAGGATTTTACAAAAAGGGATTCTAGAGAAATTGGAGTTGGTATGAGTGAATCAATCGCTCTTGCAGATGAAACAATCTCTAATAACAATATGACAATCGAAGATCTTGTTGATACTGCATATCATATCATAAAAGGTTGGATGAATTGAGAATTCCAAAAGTTGCTTGTAAGATTGAGGTTTATGCAGCAGTTAATCCCTCAGAAGATCCAGACAAGGTAAAACTTGCAGTATCAAAAGTGATCCACAGTACCGACTATCAGTATAAAGAAGGGAGCATAAAGGCAACTTCAAACGAACTTGAATCTCTCTTGAAAATTCAAGAGACAATTAAAAAACAACGATCTAGTCGAGTTTACCGAAGGCAAATGCGATATAATACAAAGGAAGATACCACTTGGTTTTACCTCAATAAACAGGCAGCCTTTGTAGATGTGATAGCAATATGTGATGAAGCAGAAGAATCTGCCATGGGCCCCATCAAGGTAATCATTCATTCTAAGGATCTTGACAAAATATCTGATTGGCTAGCCCCTGAAATTATGGAATAACTGGAATATTGTCAAACTATGTCAAAAAACATATTCAATGTTATTTTTTAGAATTTTATAAAATATGAAAAGGTGTAACGGCGTGACCCTGTATAGACAAAAGCATTCTCTTGCCATTCGTACAATTTTTTGTACTTGACTATATACCATTTTTCGCAGGGTCACGCAAATTCATTTGTCAGAATTTGCATCTTTCTGCATTATTTCATATACGTCCTTGTCTTATTTAATAATTAGTGTGATTTATTACATAAAAATACCTTAATTCTTATAATTTATTATTATATATCAATGAATAATCGACATTTTCTACCGACTTTATGAAATTAATCTGAAATTTACCTAAATGGGAAATTGTCTATCTGATATCATTCTGACTAGATCTGGAAGAGCACTTGCCGCAGATGATCTTAAAGAAATATCCATACTTGATGACATTGATGTCTGCTCGATATTTACTTCAATCATTGTAGCACCATTTTGTTTAGCATATACGGGCAATAGATTAGCTGGCGATACAGCAAGCGAAGTTCCAACAACAACCATTACATCACAAGAGCTTGCTTGTTCTATTGCAGATTGCCATACATCCTGTGGAAGTGATTCCCCAAACCAAACAACATCCGGTCTTAACATATTTCCACACTTGCAAAGTGGAGGAAGTTGTGAAAAACCAGATATTATCTTATCTTTAAAATTGCAAACAGTACACTTGATTGTGATAATGCTACCATGTAGCTCATAGACTTGTGTACTTCCTGCCCTTTGATGTAATCCATCTATATTTTGAGTTAACACCGAAACCTGTTTGTATTTTTCAAGTCCAGAAATTGCCAAATGCCCTGGATTTGGATTTGCAGCAAGTATATTCTGTCTTCTTTCTTCATACCACTCCCAAACTAGTTTTGGATTATCATAGAATGCATCTATTGTTGCAAGCTTCATTGGATCATATTTTCTCCAAAGACCATCTTTTCCTCTGAATGTAGGAATTCCACTCTCTTGAGAAATTCCTGCTCCGGTAACAAATACGATTTTTTCTGCTTCCTTTAATCTATCTGATATTTGCTTAAACATTTCACTTGATGTTGATTTCTAAAAGGTCCTTTGCTGCAATTACTGAATTATGAATTGTCTTTGCTTCCATGACAAGAGCTTCCACATCTTCATATCTTGCTGAAAAATGTGTTAGAATCAAGTTTGAGACACTTGCTCTTTTTGCAAGATCTGCTGCCTCCTTTGCCGTAGAATGATAGTTTTCCTTTGCTTTATCCCTTAGTGTATCAGAATAAGTAGAATCAAATGTCATGTAATCACAATCTTTGAAGAATTCTTCAAGCTTCTGGGTGGGTCTTGTATCTCCTGATATGCCAATTTTTCTACCTTTTCGTTTCTCTCCCATAACGTCTGAGGGTCTGATTATTTTTTCTTCTACTCTGATTTCCTTATCATTTTGGAGTTCGTGCCAAAGTTTTCCTTCTGGAATACCTAATTCCTTTGCCTTTTCTGGATAGAACTTACCAGGCTTGTCTTTTTCAGTAAAGAGATAGGAATATGCTGGAATCGAATGCTCTGCTTCGCAAACATGAATACTATACATCGAATCTTCAAAGACAAGTCCTTCCTTTATTCTAATTATTCTAACAGGAAAAGTTAGACCGAAATTTAGTATCTTAAGATTAGCTGCAATAAATTCCTCAATTCCTATTGGACCGTAAATATCAACAGATTCTGTTCTATTTTGTAATGACATTGTCTGTAATAGACCCAAAATTCCAACACAATGATCTCCATGCAAATGTGTTACAAAGATCTTAATCTTTTTATTCCAACCAAGCTTTGATTTTTGAAATGCAATTTGTGCACCCTCACCCGCATCAAACATCAAAATCTCTCTGTCTAAGACAAGACAGATGCAAGTCATACCACGCTCAGCAGTTGGTTGTGCAGCTGATGTTCCCAAAAATACTAATTTCATCTTACAGCAATAACCCTCGTCAGACTCTTGTGTCTATAGATCTCGTATTTCTTTGCTTTGCTCATTTCTTCCACCTCTAGACCTTTTTTGTATACTATTACAAGCTTTTTTCTCTTTGGTACTATGGAAACAAAATCTTTGATTAGCTTCTTTGGAGAAACAGATGATCTTGACGAAATTCCATAAGGTAGATCAGTTACTATTGCATCTATTGTACCCTTGATATTTTGTATTTCAGTATAACTGGAATTTATCACCTTTGACTTGAATCCATTTACAGCAAGATTTTTTCTAGTGATATTACACATTAGTGGATCAAAATCAATTCCAATAGAATTTATTTCCATTGATTCTGCTTGTAGTAAAATTGTGCCAGTACCGCAAAAAGGATCACAAAGTGTCTTTCCTTCTTTTAGATGTGCAAGGTTTACAATGCATCTACTAAGCTTCATGTCTAACTCATGAGGATGCTTGATTACCTTTATTGGTAGTTTTGGCTCAATTTTCAAGTCTGCACAACCAAGATACTGCTCTGAATCTGTAATGATAAGATATACAGTAAGATGCGGATTTGATAATGATACCTTAGAGCCCCATCTATTTTTGAGTACTTCTCCTGCTTGTTTTTCTAATGAAGACGGACTTAGCTTTCTTGATGATAGATTTATTGTCCTACACACAAACGAAAGAGGTTTTGATATAGGTGGATCAATCTTTGAAATGTCATCAAAAGTATCTATGATATTTCCAGAAGTTCTGACAAATGTTGCTCTGCTTGCAACTTTCTTCCACGGTACTTTGGATTTTAATATAACTAGTCTTGATTCTGATCTTGATTTTGTTTTAGGATCATAACTTTTTGATATTGAAATAACTTCATCTCTTGCAAGGTCTTCATATTGACCTGGTAATACAAAGAAGCTTTGCAACATTTCATACTAAGGCCTTTACAATTATTGATGAGACATCCACAATAGATGTCTTACCTGGTATGGTATTGGCACTGATTATTTTTGTTACTCCAGCTTTTATGATCTTTTTTTCTGCGTCTCCAATCAACAAGGCATGTGTACAACAAGCATAAATTTTGCCACTTTTTTGTTTCTTTAAAAATTCTGCTGCCTTGACAATACTACCTCCAGTACTTATCATGTCATCAACTAGGATCATGTCTCGTCCTTTTACTCCATCATGTTTTTTTGTTTTGATCTCTACTTTGCCAGTTTTTCGGTCCCGATGTTTTTCTAGAGCAATAAAATCAACATCAAGAAGATTTGCAAAAATCCTAGCTCTCTCCATTCCTCCCCTATCTGGTGAAACAACAAGAGGATTATTGAGAGACAATTTTTTGAAATACTTTACCAATTCTTCTATTGCGCTGACATTTTTTGCAGGAATTTGTAGATGCTTTAATGCAGTAACACTGTGGATATCTACAACAATTATCTTGGTTGCACCAGCTGCCTTGAACATCTTTGCAACAAGTTCCATTGTGATTATTTCACCAGGCAGAAATTGTTTGTCCTGTCTTGCATATCCCATGTATGGAATTACTGCATAAACTTGAGAAGAGCAAGATCGTGCTTGTGAGACAATAGCTAAACTACGAATTAGATTCGAATCAACTGGGGGATAAATTGACTGTACAACTATTGTTCTTCCCTTTGGCTTGTCCTTGAGGGTAATCTTGCTTTCTCCATCTGGGAATACTCGTAATTCACATCCTACGAATTTTGATTTTAATTTAGAAGCTATTCTTTTTGCTAGCAGCTCTGAAGATGGGCCTCCAATAACTGTAAAAACGGTCATCAATCAAATCGAGGCTTGGGCTATTCTTAAGTTTTGAGGGAATATTGCCTGCGCTGTAGATTTTGTACTTAAAAATAGCGGGGGTATAGACAGAGGATTTTCATTTGACTAGCTACTAAAGTATGAATGAAAATTATATTGAAGATTGAACCAATTCTCTCTACTACTCTATTGAGACCTTCAGCACTCTTTAGCGGCTCTGCTCCAAGCTCAGTCAAGATCATATTTGCACATCCAAAGATTGTCTTTGATTTTCTTAGATTTACAAACGCATAAGATGCAATATCTGAAACGTTCTGGCAGACAAACTTGACAACAGTTGATTTTCCAGATCCGCTTCTTCCGTAAACAGAAATCAAGGGAACAACCAGGCCATTTCTTGCACTATCTATGTGAGACACCATCATTGTAGCTTCATCATTTCTACCCATAATGCGGCTTGGCAGAAATAATGAATCCAAAAATCTCTTGTCAGAAAATACTGCATTTTTTGCTGCCAACTCTTTTCGTATCTTTTGTAGACCTTTTTTTGTTAGTTCCACTTGCAACGCATATATCACTAGTACCTTATTGTACGGTAGCGGTACCTAATTATTAATAGTTTTGAATTTTTTATGCAATTATTTAGTTCTTTTAAATTTAAAACATGATTTGATAGCAATTAGGGGAACTTTAAAGGGAATTATCACGCAAATATTTCAAATGCAAAATAGAATTGTCTCCTTTCTTCCAAGCGCAACTGAAATATTGTATGAACTAGGAGCAGGAGACCAAATTCTTGCTGTTACCCTTGAATGTAATTATCCTTTAGAGGCTAAGACAAAACCTAGGGTAATTCGTGCTTCATTTGATCCAGAAAAAATGTCAAGCCAAGAAATTGATGATAGAGTAGTAGAGTTAGTACGTACAGGAAAAGACATATACATTCTTGATGAACAAATTCTCAAAAAAGCAAATCCAGATCTCATTGTAGCACAAGGAATATGTGAAGTCTGTTCACCCTATACCAGAGAAATTAACAGAGCAGTGACTCTGCTTGGAGGAAAACCTAAAGTTCTGATTTTAGATCCAAGCAACCTCGAAGACATATTACAAAATGTAATTGAAGTAGGAGATAAAGTTGGAAAGCAAGAAAAGGCTAGAAATTTTGTTATAAAACTACAGGAAAGAATTGATTACATCAAAAACATTCCAAAGATTTCAAAACCCAAAGTACTTTGTATTGAATGGCTTGATCCCTTGTTTACAGCTGGTCACTGGGTTCCTCAGATGGTAGAGATAGCAGGTGGTATAAACGGAATAAGCTTTACAGGCGACAAGTCAAGAAGAATGAAGATTGATGAGATAGTAAAATTTGAACCTGATATTATGATTTTAATGCCATGTGGATTTGATATGAATAGAATAATTCTTGAATATGAAAAGTTGCTTGAAAACAAGGAATGGAGATCACTCAAGGCAGTAAAACAGGGTGAGGTATACGCAGTAAATGCAAATGAGTACTTTAGTAAACCTAGTCCAAGGATTGTGGTAGGCCTTGAGATATTATCCAAGATAATTCATCCTGATACATTTAGAGATCTTCAAATTCCGAAACAATCTATTCAAAAAATCGAATCTAGATAATAAAATGCCTGCATCCTCATAGGGTAGCTATAATGAGGATACAAGCTATGATGTTGATAAATGTAGAATTTGATTATTT